>CAZDBX010000001.1:0-75079 GCA_964503805.1 uncultured Lentimicrobium sp.
GATCGCCATCGGGACACCAAAACCCGGAATAACACAAAAATATTTAATAAGAAGACATTTATCTCCAATGTTGTCTGGTTGAATTATTAGATTCTGCTCCCGCAAAATGCGGGATCAGAATGACTTTGACTTTCATGGGTTTGAGGGGAAGGGGGCTTTGTGGCGAATTCTATCTTCATTTTATCCGGACAATGGTGATTTAAAATGCAGCTGCATCTGCAATCAGCTTCCGGTTTTTCAGGTTCTCAGGATAAAATGAAAAAATTGTGTATTTCTGTGTTTTTGAGATTTTGTGGCAAATATTTTAAGGCAAGTTGCGAAGTTAATGCCTGCGCATTAAAAAAGGAATTGCCATGTTAAACGCCATTTGCCGGCGACGGAAGCAGTTTTCATGATCAATTTAATCAGAACCCGGTAAATACGGACACCTCCCCTGCCGGATGGCCCTGACGAGTGGTCAGTTGTTGAAAATACCTTACCATCAACATTATTTAAAACAATTCCAGATAATTTTAGCTGAACTGCATGTAATCAAATTTTTATAGTTTTGCCCCGTAGAGATTCCTCTGTTTCTTTCAGTTGAAAAAAAATCAAAACCTTAAATATATTATGCAGAAGTTATTATTACTGGGTGACGAGGCCATTGCACAAGGCGCCATCGATGCCGGTCTGTCAGGGATTTATGCCTATCCCGGAACCCCTTCCACCGAGATCACCGAATATGTGATGCATTCGAAGGAAGCAAAATCAGGCAAAGTGGTTGCTTCGTGGGGCGCCAATGAAAAAACCGCCATGGAAGCGGCCCTGGGCATGTCGTACGCCGGGAAACGCGCCATGGTATGCATGAAGCACGTGGGACTGAATGTTGCAGCCGATGCTTTTGTAAATTCGGCCATCACAGGCGCCAACGGCGGATTGATTGTTGTTGCGGCCGACGACCCCTCCATGCATTCATCGCAGAACGAACAGGATTCCCGGTTTTACGGCAAGTTTGCCCTGATTCCCATCCTTGAACCCGGCAATCAGCAGGAAGCCTACGATATGGTTCATTATGGCTTTGACCTGAGTGAAAAATACGGCATCCCGGTTATGCTGCGCATCACCACGCGGCTGGCCCATTCCCGTTCAGGGGTTGCCCTGAAGGAAAGCAGGGCGCAAAATGAGATCAGGCTCCCTGAAAACCTGAGGCAGTTTATACTTTTGCCGGCCAATGCCCGCCGTCAGTATAAACACCTGCTCACCAACCAGGCGGCATTTATTTCAGCTTCCGAAGCATCGCCTTTCAACAAACTGACAGACCATAAGGATAAAAGCATTGGCATCATCGCCTGCGGCCTTGCCTATAACTATCTGGTTGAAAACTTCACAGGGCATGAGGTCCCGCATCCTGTGCTGCGCATCGGCCAGTATCCGCTACCTGAAAAGATGGTCAGGGATTTATACGACAGCTGCGACAGCCTGCTGGTACTCGAAGACGGTTATCCCATGGCTGAAGAGATGATCCGCGGCTTTATGAACAACGGCAAGCCTGTGAAGGGCCGCCTTGACGGCACCGTACCCCGCGACGGGGAGCTCAACCCCAATATAGTGGCCCGGGCGCTGGGCCTGGCCGATACCAGGGGAAGGGATATCCCGGCCATCGTGAGCAGCCGTCCGCCATCACTCTGCAAGGGATGTCCGCATATTTACAGTTACAATGCCCTGAACGAAGCTTTGGCCAGCCTGAGCAAAGGCAGGGTATTCTCGGATATCGGCTGCTATACCCTCGGCGCCCTTGAGCCCTTTGACGCCATCAATTCCTGTGTGGATATGGGCGCTTCCATTACCATGGCCAAGGGTGCCGCTGACGCCGGCCTCGTTCCCGCCGTGGCAGTAATCGGGGATTCCACCTTTACCCATTCGGGTATGACCGGACTGCTCGATGCGGTGATCAGCAAATCCCCCATTACTGTGATGATCCTCGACAACGCTACCACAGCCATGACAGGAGGTCAAAACTCAGCCGCTGTCGGAAAGATCGAAGACATCTGCCTTGCCATTGGTGTGGAGAAAGAGCACATCAGGATTCTCAACCCTTTACAGAAACACCATGAGGAAAACCTCAGGATTATGATGGAAGAGATTGCCTATCCGGGCGTTTCGGTCGTGATCCCCCGCAGGGAATGTATTCAGACGGCTGCCAGAAGGCTCAGGGAAGAAAAGAAAAAACAGGAAACAAGCAAAGCAGAGGCATAACAATGAAAAAAGACATTATACTCGCCGGCGTCGGCGGACAGGGAATTTTATCGATCGCTGCTACCATCGGAACAGCGGCGCTCAGCACGGGATTGTTTCTCAAACAGGCTGAGGTACATGGGATGAGTCAGCGCGGCGGGGACGTGCAGTCGAACCTCCGGATCTCGGACAGGGAAATCGCTTCCGATCTGATCCCGCAGGGCAAAGCCGATATGATTATTTCCGTTGAACCCATGGAATCGCTGCGTTATCTGCCCATGCTTTCACCCGAAGGCTGGCTGGTGACCAACACCAAGCCCTATATCAACATCCGGAATTACCCGGAAATGGATAAACTGATGGCAGAAATTGAAGCCCAGCCCCGCCATATCGCGCTGGATGCCGATGAAATAGCCAGGCAGATGGGATCCCCGAAATCAGCCAATATGGTCATCCTCGGTGCAGCCTCCCCATTCCTGGATATTGAATACACATCTTTACAGAATGCGATACGATCGATCTTCCGAAAAAAAGGGGATGACGTGATACAGGTCAACCTCGACGCCCTGGAAGCCGGACGCAGGTTCACCACAGATAAACTTAACAACAGGGCCTGAAACACGATCAGCATGATTAGGGAAGTTTATCCGCGCTGGTTAAACCGCCTGAAATCCTGCAATTGCCGGTGAGCGCGCCCGCCTCCCATTAACCTGAAAACCAACATCCCGGAAGCGGATACCTTCGGGAAGCTTGCTGCAAATGATGAAAATTCCAAATAAATTTTGGTTTTTCATTGTTTTTCGTGTTGAATAATTATTAGTTTTGCAATTGAAAGAAGAAAATTTTGTTTCACCTTAAAAAATAATGCTTATGAAAAAACTGCTACTTATTGCGACTGCTGTTTGCATCAGTGCCGGTCTGTTTGCCCAGAAAAGCCCGGTAAAAGTTAAATCTGACGTTCCGTCAGTTTCTTATCAGGTTAAAAACATTGATGAAGAAAGTATCGTAAAGACTCCTTCGATGGTGACTGCAATTACCAAACCTGCTGTTAAAGGTACTGCCGACATCTCCATTGTTGATATAGGAGGTTCAGCCAATGCATTTGGCCTCTACAATGGTGGCCGCACCGCTCTGTGGGCTGATCCCAATACCAACTCAGTAGCGTTCTTCCACCGTATGCTGATCCCCCCCGGATCGGGTTATGGTGCGTATGATATCTCGAAAGACGGCGGAAATACCTGGACCAACAATATCCAGATATACAACCCGACCATTGCCCCCGGCGCCAATGCCCGTTACCCTCAGGGTGTAATTTACAACCCCGCAGGAAATACCAACCCTGACAATGCTTTTGTTTCTGCTTTCTTCCCCATTCTTGACGGAAGTAACGGTACTGCCGGCAGCTGGGGCGGTTACGGCGGAACTACCACAAAAATTGACGGCTCTGCCACTTCTCAGGTCAGCTGGCCTTCAGCTCCTCCGATCAGGCAGAATGTTCCGGATGCAATGACCATCAACCCTGTTACGGGCGATATCTTTGTTGTTGATCCTTCTCTCATCGGTGGCCTTGGCAACCAGTATGTTGACACCCTCGTGATCACCCGGGGCGTTTTCAATGCCGAAACCAGCGTTTATGAGTATGAGCAGACACTGTTCTACGCACCGGTTGTAGCTTATGGCACTTCCATTGCTGACACAAGGATCGCTTTTGCACCCGACGGAATGACCGGATATATCCTTACCCTGAGTGACAACGGACAAGACCCGTTTATCACAGGTGCCGCTTTCTATCCCATTCTTTACAAAACCACTGATGGTGGTTTAACCTGGGACGAAAATCCAATCACTGTGCCCCTGGGTGGCCCTGACGGAATCCCCGGCATTGTAAACGACCTGCTGACCGATGACCAGATCGCCGAGCTTTTCGAAGCTCCGGTACCTGCGCGCGATGAGATTGGTTATACAACCGCTTTCACCAGCGACCTCGTTGTTGATATGTATGGCAACCCGGTTATTTCCGTAGTTATTGGTGTTGCAGCTTCAACTGCATACTCAATTGTTTCAGCCAGCGGATTTTTCGCTTCCTATAACATCTTTTCACAGGATGGCGGCGAAACATGGCTTGGACAGAAACTGGGTACCAACCTGAAAACCTTCCGCGGCGAGTGGGGTGATGTTTCTGAAGACAACCGCTCACAGGCAACCGTTACCTATGATGGAAGCAAGGTGTTCTTCTCATGGCTGGATACCGACTTTGAAGGTCAGGTAGACAACCTCCAGCCGGATATCTTTTGCATTGGCTGGGATCCCCAGGAAAACACCTACACCGAAGTTGTAAATGTAACCTTCCTCAGCGACGCATGGCTGCAGGCCTATATGGGAACCGCTTCATACTACGCATTTGTTGATGGTGACAATTACACCATTCCTTTTGCTTATCAGGATATGGATCCGACCGATCCCGGACTTCCCCTAACTTACAAGTACATCAAGGACTTTATGTTCACTGAAGCTGAATTCATCAATCCTGGTGTAAGCAAAATCGAAAATGCTGTAGCCGGCGTTTCACAGAACTTCCCGAATCCTTTCAGCGGCGTTTCACAGGTTGAAGTAAGCCTGGCAAAATCAGCCAAAGTAAGCCTCGAAGTTTACAACATCGTTGGACAGAAAGTTTATGAAATTCCCGCCCGCAACCTTGGCGAAGGAACCCATACTTTCCAGATCAACGCTGCCAGCCTGAAGTCAGGTATCTATACCTACTCAGTAATTGCCAACGGCGAGCGCACTACCCGCAAAATGATGGTTAAGTAAGCTTACCACATAATCTTTTAAAAGGCTGCACCGGGGTGCAGCCTTTTTTTATCCTGCCCCCGCTGGCGCAGACGGCCACGTCCGTGCTTCTTCCCATCTCCGGGGGCGCGAATGCCCATTTACGATGCGGAATTGAGAAGACCTAACAAGTTGGAAGAAAACTTGTTAGGTCAACCGCAGTTGTCGCGGACGTCCATGCCCAGCTGGCGCGAACGTCCTCGTCCCCAGTTGGCGCGGACGGCCACGTCCGTGCATTCAAAACCACGCAAGGGGAGTGAGATCTCAGATTTTGATGTTGATTTTGCAGTTGCTTGCGGCTTTTTTACACCTGACAGGTTAAAGGAAAACCTGTCAGGTGGATCGTGCCCAGTTGGCGCGGACGTCCTCGTCCGTGCAATTGCACCCCACCGTACCTCCCATCACAATCATCAGTTGCAAAGCGGAAAAGGTGAATAATCAGATTCAGTATCGAATTACTTACAGCGGCATCATCGTGTGGCGCTCAGGCATATTCAATGAATCAAGCTGACGGGTCAGTCCCAGACGAAGCTGGTGAAATGTGTCCATGAGTTCCTTTTTTACAGGTAGTGCCGGGGGGGATTCGACTTTCAGCGGGTCGACAGGGGTTCCGTTTTTGTAAAAGCGGAAATCCAGATGCGGGCCGGTGGACAATCCCGAGCTTCCGACGTATCCGATCACCTGTCCCTGCTGCACCCTAGCCCCTGCTTTGATACCAGGTCCATATCCGCTAAGGTGAAGATAGGCCGTTGAATAGGTGGCATTGTGCTTGATTTTCACCATACGACCGGCACCACCCGCGTAACGTACATCGGTAACCGTTCCGTTGCCCACACTGTGAACCGGGGTTCCTTTGGGCGCGGCATAATCTACCCCGTGGTGAGGCCGGCGGATGCGAAGCACGGGATGCAGCCTGCTGTTGGAGAAACGCGATGAAATTCTTGAAAACTTCAGGGGAGCCTTCAGAAATGCCTTTCGCAAACTCTGACCTTTTTCGTCAAAATAATCTGCCGCTCCATCCTGCACAAAACGGAAGGCAAAATTATCCTTCCCCCCATGAAAAAACCGCGCTGAAATAATATTGCCCAGTCCGATCTGTTCACCTTCGACCTGGAGTTCTTCATAGAAAACGGTAAAATTATCACCCGGCTGAATTGCATAGAAATCAATACTCCAGGCATAGATTTCCGAGAGGGAAACAGTGAGATTCGGACTTGCCCCTGCTTCAGTCATGGCATTCCATAATGAAGAACTGATGGTTCCGGAGGCGGATCTCAATTTAACCTGCACCTCCTTTTCTCCCGTATGGATATGCAGGGAATCTCCGGTTTCAAATACGACGTATTGCGTCGGGCTATGCTCATAAATAAAATATTCGGCCCGCTTAAGGGAGTCATTGGTGCATAAAACCGTGTACTTGTTGCCTGACCTTATGCGCCTGACATCAAAAATGCCCGATGATTTCCTTGCCAGTTGCTCAATGGCAAGTGGGCCAACACCGTATTTATTAAGGATTGCAGAAAGATTCTCCCCTGCCCTGACGACATCCTTAACAATAAAAAAAGAATCAACGACGATGCCGTATTCTATCCTGGGTTCCGGTTCGTAAACATTTTCCGGCTCCGGCGCTTTCCGCAGGGCCGACATATAGTAATCCAGCGTAAAAGTAAGGGCAATGGCAACAATTATCAGAACACCTGCCTCAATTAGTCTCTTTCGTGCAATAAACTTCATTTATTCAATATTTATGAGCATTCCTGCTGTTAACGCAGCCGGCAATAACTTATTGCAATCTTGCTTTGACCGGGCTGAGCAAATCTACAATGGATGCCGGCCAAAAACCGGCACAACTGTCCGACCCGGACTTATTCTGTACGCTGCCGCGTATCCATCGGAATTACCGTGGCCTTCTGGCTCTGGCCGGGCGCATTAAAAAGATAACGGTAGGTAATATGCCGTTTGGCGAAATGCGACCCCACGGCTTCATGCAGTTGCTTCATTTTGGGATTGAAATCTCCGACCCACGACAACTCAACCTCTTTATATCCCGGGCGCTTGTTCATCACCTTCTCCATATGCCAGAAGATGGCCGACTCAATGCCCGATTTCTGATACTTTGGCCGCACCCCCATAACAGTAATGCGGGTCCGGGTGAAAACATTCCGTTTATTGTAGTACCAGAATTTCATCTTTCCCCACAGGTTGAGTTTCCCGTTGAGATGCCTGAAAATCTGGTTTGCATCGGGAATCATAACCAGAAAAGCCGCGGGGTTGTCATCCACATAGGCGAACCAGATAAACTCCTCATCCATAATGGGTTTCATCTCGTTGAGGGCTTTGCGGAGATCATCGGGATTGATAGGGGTAAAATTTTCATGAAACTGCCATCCGTCATCGTAGATGGTCTTAAAATCTCGGATAAACTGTTCACTGTCTTTCCAGGTAAAATGCCGGAAGCTGTATCCCGGCTTTTGCCTGACCCAGTCTGCGATTTTCCAGAATCGCTCCGGAAAAGGTTTGGTGATATCAAGGTGATTGGTTACCTGCTCAAAGTAAGGTCTGAAACCATAACTTTCAAAAAAGTCCTTGTAGTAAGGATGGTGATAATTCATCCCGAAACTTTGCGGCATAAATCCTTCGACCAGCAGTCCCCAGAAGTTATCGTTCTCTCCGAAGTTGATGGGGCCATCCATGGCCTCCATGCCTTTTTCCTTCAGCCAGGCCTTGCAGGTATCAAATAAAAGGAACGCAGCGTCCTTATTGTTGACACATTCAAAAAAGCCCATTCCACCGGTGGGTTGGTCGAAATTAAAAGCCTTTTTCCTGTTGATGAATGCTGCTACCCTTCCGATTGCCTTGTTGTGATCATCAAAGAGTATCCACCGGATGGCTTCGCCATGGGCAAAAAAAACATTCACCCCGGGATCAAATACCGCTTCAACCATATTATCAAGCGGGCAAATCCAGTTTTCATCACCTTTGTAGATATCTCTTGCAACATCCAGAAAAACCCGGGCTGTTGATTTATCGGTAACTTCTTTCAGAACCATGACTGTAGAATTTGATCATTAGAAACAGGCAAAGGTAAGGAGAATTGAAAATCCACACTCCCCGACGGATAATTATTGCACGCACTACGATTTCAGGTGTTTTTACGATATAATGGCACAATTCCTTACTTTTGCACGAAACAGCCGCTTGTAGTGAAGAAACTCTATATTCTGATACTCCGGTCCTATCTGGGTCCGCTGATCCTTACCTTTTTCATTGCCCTGTTCATTCTGGTCATGCAGTTTCTGTGGAAATACATCGACGACCTTGTTGGCAAAGGGCTTCAATGGCAGGTGATCGGAGAGCTGCTTTTTTACGCGTCCACCACCTTTGTGCCGCTGGCGCTTCCCCTGGCAATACTTTTATCTTCGCTGATGACCTTCGGCAACCTGGGAGAACGCTATGAACTGGTTGCCATCAAGTCGGCGGGCATAAGTCTGCGGACGGTGATGAAACCGCTGGTGATCCTTTCTGTACTGATCAGCATATTTGCTTTCTTTTTTTCAAACAATATCTTACCTGTTACCAACCTGAAGTTCAAATCCATTCTTTATGACGTAAGGCAGCAAAAGCTGGCGCTCAACATCCGCGAAGGCATCTTCTACAACGGGATAGAAGGCTACACCATGCGGATTGGAATAAAAGAAAAAGACGGGGTTACTATCCGGGATATTATGATTTATGATCATACATCCCGAATGGGCAACACCACGGTTACCCGGGCGGAATGGGGGCGTATGGAACAGAGTGCTGACGGGGCCACCCTCGACCTGACGCTCTACAACGGGTATAATTATGATGAAAAGACTGATCGCAGGAATGAAAGAAACAGGCCTTTTCAGCGCACCTATTTCGCTGAACAATACAGGCGTTTCGATCTGTCGGATTTTAAAATGATGCGGACAAACGAGGAACTGTTCAGGAACCATTATCAGATGCTCAACCTGAAACAACTTACTCAGGCAGAGGATTCGCTTTTGAGGGAGACTGACATGCGGTTATCAGGCCTGCTGAGATCCACTGAAATCAGTTATTCTTTTAACAACCAGCTTGACTCAGCATATATGAGCCAAATTCCTGACACCCTGAAGCCTGGCAACAGACTACCAGTACTTAGCGGTCTCGACAAAACAGCGACACTTCAGGTTTATGAGCTTGCCCTGAATGCAGCCAGAAACACCCGGAGCAACATTGAGTTCAATAAAGCCGACATCGAGGCGAGGATGGTGCTGATCAGAAAACACCAGGTAGAGTGGCACCGGAAATTCACCCTCTCCATTGCCTGCCTGGTCCTGTTTTTTATCGGGGCTCCGCTGGGAGCTATTATCCGGAAAGGCGGGCTGGGACTTCCACTGGTGATTTCTGTGGTCTTTTTCGTCATCTATCATGTAATCTCAATGACCGGCGAAAAATCGGTCAAAGCAGGAACCATGGATCCGCTCACCGGCATGTGGTTATCCTCGGTTGTGCTTCTTCCGTTGGGCATTATTCTGACCGTAAAGGCAACCACCGACTCCCCCCTGCTCGACCTTGATGCATGGAAAAGGTTATTTAATATATCCCGGAAACAAAACAGAATAAAAGCGCCTGAAAATAATTCCACTCCCCGATGAATATCCTGATGCTCTGCAACAAATCTCCATGGCCTCCGCTCGAAGGAGGGCCCATCGCAATGAATGCCATGGCAGAAGGGCTGGTGGATGCAGGACATACGGTAAAAGTCCTTGCCATTAACAGCAATAAATACAGCGTTGACCCGGACCGGATTCCCCGGGATTACCGCGATAAAACACGGATAGAAACCGTTTATCTCGACCTTTCCGTTAAATGGCTTCCCGCGCTCAAATGCTTCCTCAGTGGCAAATCATACCATATGGAAAGATTTATTTCGCCGGCTTTTGCCAGAACACTGAAAGACATCTTAAGAAATGAAAAATTTGACATCATACAGTTTGAAACGCTTTTCACAACGCCCTATATTCCGCTGATCAGTTCCTATTCAAATGCCAGGCTGATACTGAGGGCCCACAACATCGAACACCTTATATGGCAGCGTATGGCAGATAACTGCCTGAATCCGCTTAAAAGATTTTACCTCCGTCACCTGGCCAGAACACTCAGGGAATACGAACTTTCCACACTCTCAACCCTTCACGGAATAGTTGCCATCACCGCCAAAGATGCTTTGTGGTTTCGCAGCCAGGCGCAGGGAGTTCCTGTAACCGATATCCCTTTCGGAATAAACCCCGGCACACAGCCGGATGCAGAAAGCAGCATAAGCAACGGCAGCAGGAACGGTCTTTTTCACCTTGGATCCATGAACTGGCAGCCAAACCTGGAAGGGATACGCTGGTTTGTTAAGAAAGTCTGGCCGGAACTGCATAACCATTTCCCCGGATTGACGCTTCACCTGGCCGGCAGGGCCATGCCTGAATGGCTGGTAAAACTGAAGATGCCCGGACTTTTTGTGGACGGGGAGGTTGAGGATGCTGCCGCTTATATGCAATCGCACGGCATTATGGTTGTCCCGCTTTTTTCAGGCAGCGGCATACGCATAAAAATCATCGAAGGCATGCGGGCCGGTAAAACCATCATAACTACATCGGTTGGTGCAGAGGGCATTGATTATACAGACGGAAAGAATATTTTGATTGCCAATAACAAAGAAGAGTTTATCCAGGCAGTAAGGCAATGCCAGGCCGATCCGGAGCTCGTGAAATTACTGGGGGCCAATGCCCGGGAACTTGTCATCAGCAGGCATAACAACCGCCTGTTGATGGAAAAACTGACTGATTTTTATTCCGCCCTTCTTCCGTAATCAAAATTATTACCTTTGCAGAAAGCCTGATAAATGCCGGGAATAAATCACCAGATTACCGGTTCATCCTTCAGGCAGTACTTTCAGGCTGTAAAAGAAAAATACAGCCTGATATCCGTACCGGTGTTGTTTGGACATGAATCAACCGTTTCGGATATTTTAAGATATTTATTATCAGGCAGTTGACCGGGAATGAAATTGATTGTTATTCTACCGCGCTTCCCTTATCCCACTGAAAAAGGGGATAAGTTAAGGGCTTTTAATCAGTTGAAGATATTATCGCGTCATCACAGCATATACCTGTGTGCGATCACTCATCAGAAAGTAGATGAATCTCAGCTTTCAGCGGTTAAGCCTTTTTGTAAGGAAATCAAGGTAATTCGTCAGGGGTGGTTTGCGGTTGCCTGGAACCTGACCAGGGCTTTATTCAGCGGCCTCCCTTTCCAGGCAGGTTATTATTATTCGGGCCGGGCGCATAATACCATCAGGCAGATTATTAATAAAGTTCAACCCGATCACATTTACTGCCAGTTACTCAGGACAGCGGCCTATGCCATGGAAGTAAGCATTCCGAAAACCATTGATTTTCAGGATGTTTTTTCAAAAGGCATTGAAAGGCGCATCCCCCTGGCCGGTATTTTCATGAAGCCGGTGCTGAAGCTGGAATACAGGCGGTTATTAAAATATGAGACACTGATATTTGACAGTTTCGACAATAAAACCATCATCTCAAAGCCCGACCGTGATTTTATCCCCCATCCCGGCCGCGACCAGATACTGATTGTGCCCAACGGAGTGGATCATGAATATTTCAGACCGGAACAACGTGCGCAGACGCATGAACTGATTTTTACGGGAAACATGGGCTACCCGCCCAACATCAACTGCGCGGAATATCTGGCTAAAAAGGTGCTGCCCATTATTCACAAGACTGCCCCGGGTGTCAGGATGATGCTAGCCGGCGCATCTCCACACAGCCGGGTAAGAGCGTTGGCGTCTGAATCTGTTACAGTTACAGGCTGGGTCGACGACCTGAGGGCATGTTATGCTTCAGCTACCATATTTCTGGCCCCAATGCAGATCGGTACCGGCCTGCAGAATAAATTACTGGAAGCGATGTCGATGCACCTGCCCTGTGTCACCTCTTCATTGTGTAATTTTGCACTGAATGCTCACCCGGGAAAAGAAATCCTGATCGGCGACACCCCGGAAGCCGTGGCCGAACATGTGCTGAATCTGCTCCGGGATGAAAATTACAGATACCAGATCGCAAAAGAAGGTTATAACTTTGTTCAGCGGAACTACAGTTGGGAAGGGGCAACCAGGGGATTGTTACAAATTCTGGGGTCATAATCCGGAATCCTGTATATTAAAGTGGACATCCAACATCATCATTGACCTTTTAAATATTATCACAAACAGTAAAAGTCACATTTTATCCATTGCACAGGCATTACAAACAAGGCAAAGGCTGATTAACAGAAACCAACAGGCAAAAATGAACAAACCAGGATTTACCGGACTCCTTATTATTTTCTTCCTGATGCTTGCAAGCCGGTTTATCTATGCCCAGGCCGGCCCCGAAGCAGTCAGAACACCGGTAAAAATTGAAACCAGAATAGAACAGGTTGCAGCTCTTGCTGACGAATCACCGGATCAGGCGATTCCGCTGGCCGCTGAGTTGTTAAAACAACTAAATAAAAGCGAAGACAAACCTAACCGGGCCAAAGTACTGAAAACCCTGGGTGGTTCACATTACAACCTCGGCAACGACCGCCAGGCTTTGGAATATTATGAGCAGGCCCTGACTATATACCGGGAACTGGGGGACAAAACCGGCATAGGCAGCGTGCTGAACAATACCGGGTTAATCAGGGAAATACAAGGCGATTACAGCGGAGCACTCAAAAGGTATATAGAAGCGTCCTCACTCTTTACGGAAACCCAGAAAGACAAATACCTTGCCCTCAGCCTGACGAATATAGGGAATGTTTATTATACGCTGGGGCGGTTCGACAGGGCACTTGAATACCTTACCCAGGCCCTGCGCATCAATGAAAAAGCAGAAGACAGCACAGGACTTTCCAAATCATACAACAACATCGGAAACGTTTATCTCAGTCTGAAAGATTACCAGATCGCCCTCGATTTTTACAACAAAGCGCTGGCGATCAATAAGAAAAGAAACAACCTTTACAGCCTATCAACCAGCTACAACAATATCGGTCTGGTATATCAGGGCTTAAAAAAAATAAATGAAGCCATTGAATACAACCGGCTTGCCCTGGAACTTTCAAGAAAAATCAATGATCAGAGCGGTGTCATCCACAGCCTGATTAATTCAGGAAATATATATTTCGACGAAAACAATATTGATCAGGCACTTATTTATTATCAGGAAGCATTGAGAATCTCGAATTCGAACAGGCAGGGATTCACCCATGCAACCATTCTTCAAAATCTGGCCAGGCTCCGCACAAAGCAGAATTTAACAGACGAAGCGATTGCACTCTATAAAGAAGCCCTTGATTTTGCAGAAAAATCCGGATCACTGATCCTTCTTGAAGATATTTATAACGGTCTGGCAGAAGCCTGGCAGAAAAAAGGCGATTATAAACGGGCTTATGATTATATGACCCTCTACAAAGCTATCGCAGATAGTGCATACAACACGGAAAGCAACGAACGGCTTAACCGGCTGAGGGTCAGCTTTGAATCTGAGCAAACCGAACGCGACAATCAACTGCTGCGCCAGCAGAACATCTATAGCCAGCTTGCTTTAAAACGTCAGCAGATTATCCGTAACCTGCTGATTATTATTTCAGTAATCGTAATTGTTTCAGCCATTTTCCTGTTTTCGCTTTACCAGTCGAAAAAACGTAAAAACATTCTGCTGGCTGAACGGAACGAGCAGATCATCAAACAAAAAGAGGAACTGAACCTGCTGTATAAAGAGCAGTACAAGCTGAATGAAACCAAGAATAAGTTCTTCAGCATTGTGGCCCACGACCTGAAATCCCCCTTTCAGTCAATCCTTGGATTTTCTGAATTGCTTTGCTCCGAATATGAGCATCTGGACGAAGCCCAGCGCCGGGATGCCGCCAACAACATCCTGAAAGTATCCGGTGACACCTTCCGGTTGATTGAGAACCTGCTGGAGTGGGGGCGTTCCCAAACCGGCAGCGTATATGCCGTATTTAAAATCTTTAACATCAGAGAGCTGGTTGTCAAAACACTTCCGGTCTTCGAACCTCAGATACAGACCAAGAAAATCAGGCTGACCTACGACCTTCCGCCCCTGCTGAATGCATGGGCTGATCCGGATATGATCATGGCAGTGATACGAAACCTGCTTTCCAACGCAATTAAATTCACCCCGATCGGGGGCGAAATACACCTGAATGCCACCATGACCAACGATGCCGTAAAGCTATCGGTAAAAGACTCCGGCGAAGGCATCCCGCCGGATGTGATGGAGCACCTTTTTACCCTTGATCCCAAAGTGCAGCGTGCAGGAACCATGGGCGAACGGGGTACCGGTCTTGGCCTGACCCTGTGCCGTGAATTTATGGAACTTAACCATGGCATCATTAAGGTAGAGAGCGAGGCCGGCAAAGGAAGCACCTTCACCATCATTATGCAGCCCAAATACCACGCCGGCTGAAAGTTACAGCATCATTCTGTCATGCATCTCACACAAACAGCAGTTTTTTCCTGACACAGGTTTGCCCTGACGCAAGCCCTCAATACGGAACATTACACCAGGTTCCGCAGACGGTTTTTACACCCGCTTGAAAAAAATTCATAAGTTTGCCAAAACACAACAACATTCCCATGTCAGACGATAAAAAAATTATTTTCTCCATGGTTGGCGTCGGAAAGGTTATTCCACCCAACCGGCAGATACTGAAGGATATTTACCTCTCTTTTTTTTACGGCGCAAAAATCGGCATCATCGGATTGAACGGATCGGGTAAATCCAGTCTGCTGAAGATCATTGCCGGGCTGGATAAAAGTTACACCGGAGAGGTTGTTTACTCACCGGGATACGCTGTGGGCATTCTGATGCAGGAACCCGAACTGGATGAAACAAAAACGGTAAAGCATGTTGTGGAGGAAGGTGTTGCCGAAACCGTAGCGTTACTGAAAGCTTATGAAGAAGTGAACAACCGTTTTGCCGAACCCATGAGCGATGATGAGATGAACGCCCTGATTGAGGAACAAGGCAGGCTTACCGAGTTGCTCGACCAGCATGACGCCTGGGAACTGGATGCCAAACTTGAGCGGGCCATGGATGCATTGCGTTGTCCGGATCCTGATCAGCCTGTAAAAACCCTGTCGGGTGGCGAACGCCGCCGGGTTGCCCTGTGCCGCCTGCTGTTACAGGAGCCTGATATTCTTTTGCTTGACGAGCCCACCAACCACCTCGATGCCGAAAGCATTGACTGGCTTGAACAGCATCTCAGACAATACAAAGGAACTGTTATTGCCGTTACCCACGACCGTTATTTCCTCGACAATGTTGCCGGCTGGATTCTTGAACTCGACCGGGGGGAAGGCATTCCCTGGAAAGGCAACTATACTTCCTGGCTTGAGCAAAAATCGAACCGCCTCGCCATGGAAGAAAAAACCGAAAGCAAACGCCGGAAAACCCTTGAGCGCGAACTTGAATGGGTGCGGATGGCCCCCAAAGCACGGCATGCCAAATCGAAGGCCAGGCTGGCAGCCTACGAGCGCATGATGAGCGAAGATGTCAAGCAGAAAGAAGAAAAACTGGAGATCTTTATCCCGAATGGTCCAAGGCTCGGGAACAAAGTAATTGAAGCCAGAGGTATTTCCAAGGCATTCGGCGATAAATTGCTGTTCGAAAACCTTGACTTCAGCCTCCCCCCCGCCGGCATTGTCGGGATCATAGGGCCTAACGGCGCCGGTAAAACCACGCTGTTCAGGCTGATTATGGGGCTGGTGAATCCGGATTCCGGAGAGTTCTCGGTTGGTGAAACCGTAAAACTCGGGTATGTCGACCAGGCGCACACCGATATTGATCCCGAAAAATCGGTTTGGGAGGTGATCTCCGAAGGCAATGAGAACCTTCAGATCGGCGGCCGCCTGTTCAATTCAAGGGCGTATGTCGCCCGGTTCAACTTCAGCGGGGCCGACCAGGGAAAAAAGGCAGGAGTGCTCTCAGGCGGGGAACGCAACAGGATGCATCTGGCGCTCACCCTGAGATCAGAAGCCAATGTGCTGCTGCTCGACGAGCCTACCAACGATATTGATGTAAACACCCTCCGTGCGCTGGAAGAAGGATTGGAAAATTTCGCCGGCTGTGCCGTCATCATCTCTCACGACCGCTGGTTCCTCGACCGTGTAGCCACCCATATCCTTGCTTTCGAGGGCGATTCGCAGGTTGCTTTCTTCGAGGGCGGATATACCGAGTATGAAGAAAACCGCAAAAAACGTCTGGGCAATGATACCCCGCACCGCATAAGGTATAAAAAACTTAAGGTTTAATTATGGATAATTCACTTTACGCGGTACTTACCGGCGACATCGTGAAATCATCCCGCATGTCGCCCGCAGACCTCCGACGGCTGCCGGAAGCATTGTCAACCATTTTCCAATCCATAGACCCCGTCTGCAAACCTGCCGCATTTGCCACCCTTTTCAGCATCTTCAGGGGCGACAGCTTTCAGCTGATCTGCGAACCCGCATGCGCCCTGAAAGCCTGGCTGATTATCAGGGCAGGGTTGCGCAGCAATTACCCTGCTCCCCTGAGCAGATCGGTGGATGCCCGTATAGGCATCGCCATCGGAAAAGTAACTCACCTGGCCGGGAATATTACCGAAAGCAACGGAGAAGTCTTTAACCTTTCAGGACGCTTGCTTGAAGAACTTAAAGCTCCGCGCCTCACCGGTTTTGACTCCGGTAACAAGGAAACCAACCGTAACCTGAATGCCGGCCTGATGCTCGCCGATGACATCCTCCGCAGATGGACCACTACCCAGTGCCGGATTGTACCGCTTCTGCTTCAATCCACTAACCAATCCGAAATAGCGAAAGCCACAAAAACAAAACAGCCCACTGTAACTGCAAAAATAAATGCGATGGGATGGAACGCCATCGAACATTGGATGAATTATTACATCACGTTAACAAATGAATCCGGGTCCTTTACAACCCCTTGAAATCACAAAACCAGAGCATAGCCCTGTAAGGCTATAAAGTAAATATATAGCCCTATAAGGCTATAAATTTTAATTATAGTCCTGTAAGGCTATAATATGTCAAATATCCCGATTAACTAAATTTCGACCATTACCCTGCACTTAACAACTTTAGGAATGGATGCGGTTGACCTTTTTGGAACTGAGGCTATCTCGCTGTTTATCAGACTATTGATAGCTCATTTAGCCGGAGATTTTATTTTCCAGAAAAAATCCTGGATCGAAAGCCGTCAGGCCGGAAAATGGAGATCCCCCTTTCTTTACCTGAATGCAGGCATAGTTGCATTCTTATCGTGGGCTTTGTCAGGCTACCATCAGATGTGGGCCATTCCGCTTTTTATCTTCTTCGTTCATGCCTTCACGGACCTGTTGAAATCCTATGCGCCCGATACCAGAGCCGTCTTCTTCACTGATCAGGTCCTGCACCTCGGGGCCACGGTAGTGGCGACAGTGCTTTATCTTCCGGCATCAGACGCGGATTACAGCTGCTGCGGTTTCCTTTTCGGGAATTATAATCTGTGGATTTACATTTGCGCTTACCTGACCGTACTCTGGCCGATGGGCATTTTCATCGCGCAGTTCACAAAGCAGTGGCAGGCAGAAAGCGATCAGTCAGGCGGCCTGAAAGATGCAGGCCGTTACATTGGGATGCTCGAGCGGCTGCTGATACTGACCTTTATCTTTGTGAACCAGTTTCCGGCCATCGGCTTTCTGATTGCCGCCAAATCCATCCTTCGCTTCGGCGACATCCGCGAAAGCGGAAACCGGAAAGGGGCAGAGTATATCCTTATCGGGACCATGATCAGTTTCGCTGCTGCCATCTTTACCGGAATTACCACCAATTATCTCATCAACTTACCGGACTTATGAAAAAGATCGACACAGAACTGATGGATCAACTGACATACAAAGCCAGACAATCCCCGCGTATGCGGATGAACCACAACTTCCATACGGGGCCTGAGGACACCCTGCAAAGGCTGCTGAACGCGATGGAACCCGGAACCTATGTGCGGCCGCACAAACATGAAGACCCTGACAAGCGGGAAGTATTTTTTGCCCTGCGCGGTAAACTCTGTGTTGTGCAGTTCGATCAGGAAGGCAACATCACCGACCACGTTGTGTTGTGTCCCGGCGGTCAGGCTGTTGCTGCCGAAATCGCTGAAAGAACATTTCACACCGTGATTTCGCTGGAACCGGGATCGATCGCCTATGAAGCCAAAGATGGCCCGTACAACCCGATTGACGACAAGAATTTCGCCTCCTGGGCGCCGGCGGAAAATTCCCCTGAAGCAGCCACCTACCTGCAGGGACTTATCGGAAAACTCGGCTTGAAGTAAGGTTGTTTTTCCTTAATTTTGCCGCACCGCTGATCAGCCACCATCTGCTTACAAGATGACGGCAACCAGTCAGCCGCATTCGTTATGAATATCACAAAACCTGCCATACCTAAGGGGACCCGCGATTTTTCGCCCCTCGAAATGAATCGCCGGAACTACATTTTCGATACCATCCGTTCGGTTTTCGGGCAATATGGCTATCAGCCCATTGAGACCCCTGCCATGGAAAACCTTTCCACCCTTCTGGGAAAGTACGGTGAAGAAGGGGATAAACTACTGTTCCGTATCCTTAACTCCGGCGATTTTCTTTCAGGGATTGATGAACAGGAATTAAAAAAGGACAATGCAGGCCAGCTCTCTCAAAAAATCAGTGAAAAAGGGCTGCGCTATGACTTAACTGTTCCTTTTGCCCGCTATGTGGTACAGCACCGCAACGACATCACCTTCCCGTTCAAGCGCTACCAGATTCAGCCGGTATGGCGTGCCGACCGCCCCCAGAAAGGGCGCTACCGGGAGTTTTACCAGTGCGACGCCGATGTGGTTGGCTCGGATGCCATGATCAACGAAGCCGAATTGCTGCTGATCGCCGACCAGGTGTTCAGCCGCCTGGGCATAAAGGTGGTAATCAAACTCAACAACCGGAAGATCCTTTCAGGCATCGCCGAGCTGATCGGATATGGCGACAAGATTACCGACATCACCGTAGCCATTGACAAACTCGATAAAATCGGGGCTGAGAAAGTAAACGAGGAACTGGCCGAAAGGGGAATCAGCAGGGAAGCAATTGAAAAACTCCAGCCGGTGCTACACCTGCAGGGATCGAACACTGAAAAACTTGAAAAACTGAAAGCGCTGCTCTCAGGCACCGCCGATGGCCCGAAAGGGATTGAGGAAATTACTGAAATCCTGAGCCTGACCGGCATCATGCACATTGATTCACCCGTTGAACTGGACCTCACCCTTGCCCGCGGGCTGAACTACTACACCGGAGCCATTATTGAGGTGAAAGCAGCCGGCGTGGCCATGGGCAGCATCAGCGGAGGCGGACGCTACGATAACCTTACAGGAATATTCGGACTACCGGGGGTTTCGGGGGTAGGAATTTCTTTCGGGGCCGACCGCATCTATGATGTTATGAACGAACTCAACCTTTTCCCGGCAGGGGCATCGGCAACCACCAAAGTGCTTTTCGTCAATTTCGGCAGGGAAGAAGAGAAAGTCTGTATCGGCCTGGCTGCTGAATTAAGAAAAAACGGCATCAATACCGAAGTATATCCCGACCCGGCCAAACTGAAGAAACAATTCTCCTATGCCGACACCCACAGTATTCCCTGGGTGGTTATAATCGGTGAAGAAGAAAGGGCCGGCGGAAAGGTCGTTCTGAAGAATATGATATCCGGCGAACAGCGCTCTGTGGAAGCCGGCGAATTGATGACTTACATCCGCTGATTATGTTTATTGACTGGAACCTGAAGTTCAAGGTAAAAATCAACCGGGCAGGCCTGACTGTGAAAATCATGGGATAAACCCGGACTTTTTCATCAGTTAATCAATTCCGTCAACAACCAACTTTATTTTCTTATGAATTCTTTTGCCATCAGTGCAGAGCCGCTGAACCTGGAAACCATTGAGCAGATTCTGGGTAACAATACAAAACTCACCCTATCGGACGAAGCAAAAAATAAAATCCAGCACTGCCGCGATTATCTCGACAGCAAACTTGAAAACCACAGCGATCCTATTTACGGCATCACCACAGGTTTCGGATCGTTGTGCAATATTCAGATTTCAGCGAAAGACCTCAGCAAACTGCAGGAAAACCTGGTGATGTCGCATGCCTGCGGCACCGGCAATGCAGTATCCGGCGATATCGTCAGGCTGATGCTGATGCTGAAAGCCCATGCGCTTTCGTCGGGCAATTCGGGTGTGCAGGTGAAAACGGTGGAGCGTTTGCTCGATTTTTACAATAACGACGTTCTCCCGGTCGTCTATGAACAGGGGTCGCTTGGCGCCTCAGGCGATCTCGCCCCGCTGGCCCACCTTTGCCTGCCTTTACTGGGCATGGGAGAAGTAACGGTCAAGGGAAAAATACTTCCGGCCAAAAAAGTCCTGAAACAATTTGGCTGGGAGCCGTTACAGCTTCAGTCGAAGGAGGGACTGGCCCTGCTCAACGGCACACAGTTCATGGGCGCCCACGCCGTTTATATCCTGCTGAAAGCCAGAAAACTGGCATTGTTTGCAGATATCACGGGATCCATTTCACTTGAAGCATATAATGGGCGCCTGGACCCTTTCATGGAACAATTGCATACCATCCGGCCGCATCAGGGTCAGATTGAAACGGCCCGCAACTTCAGGAACATCCTGAACGGCAGCCGCCTGATCAGCCAGCCAGGAAAAAAAGTGCAGGATCCGTATTCATTCCGCTGCATTCCCCAGGTGCATGGTGCCGTGAAAGATACCATCAGATATGCCGAAAGTGTCGTCCTTACCGAGATCAACGCGGTAACCGACAATCCGACCATCTTCCCCGACGAAGATCTGGTGCTTTCAGGAGGAAACTTTCACGGTGAACCCATTGCTTTTGTACTTGATTTCCTGGCAATCGCCCTGGCCGAGCTCGGCAACATCGCGGAGAGAAGGGTTTACCGGCTGATTGCCGGTCAGCGCGGGCTGCCTGAGTTCCTGGTGGCAAAACCCGGCCTTAACTCCGGCTTTATGATCCCCCAGTACACCGCTGCCAGCATTGTCAGTCAGAACAAGCAACTGGCAACGCCATGCTCGGTCGACTCGATCACCTCGTCGAACGAACAGGAAGACCATGTGAGCATGGGCGCCAATGCCGCCACTAAAACCCTGAGGGTAGTAAATAATCTCGAAAAACTGCTGGCCATCGAACTCTTTGCGGCAACGCAGGCCCTCGAATTCAGGGATGCCACCGCCACCTCCCCTTTCCTCAACGCGTTTATTTCGGAATACAGAAGTGCAGTTCCCTTTATTAAAGACGATACCATCATGTACACCGAAATTCAGAAATCAATTGACTTCCTGAAAAATGTGCGCATTGATTTTCCTGCATAATGCCGGAAATGATTAACCAGAAGATCCGGAATTAAAAAATTATTCCGGATTTTTTTTTGCGGAATCCTTCCTTTTGCATTCCTTTGAAGAAACAAACTAACTCCCGGAGGTATCATGACACTTATTATCAAAGGCAGCGGACTGACCATTGAGGATGTGGTTGACGTCGCACGACACGGAAAACAGGTTGATCTGCATCCCGAAGCCATTCAGCGTATCCAGGCATGCCGGGCCATGCTGGAGAAAAAAATTGTTGCCGGTGAAATTATGTACGGCGTCAATACCGGTATTGGCGAATTTTCGGAAGTAGTTCTCAATGATGACCAGGTAAAGGAGTTTCAAAAGTACCTGATATACAACCATGCCGCGGGCATAGGAGAAGCCATGCCTGCCGAGCATGTGCGCGGGGCCATGCTGGGCCGCATCAACGTACATGCCCACGGAAATTCAGGTGTAAGGCCGGAAATCACGATGACGCTGGTTGAAATGCTGAATAAAGGCGTTACGCCCTATGTTTGCCAGAAAGGATCGGTTGGCGCCAGCGGCGACCTGGCGCCCATGTCGCAGATAGCCCTGCTGATGATGGGCGAAGGAAAGGCATTTTACAAAGGAAAACTGCTGGATGGTAAAGAAGCCATGGAAAAGGCCGGCATCCCCATCCCGGGATTGAAAGCCCGTGACGGACTGGCCACCATCAACGGGAGCAATGTGCTCACCGCCATGAGTGCCATTTTTCTTTACGATGCCAACAACTGGCTGAAGCAGGCCGAAATTGCCGCAGCCATGTCGCTGGAAGCGCTCAAAGCCAATATGAAACCCTACAATGCCCTGCTGCATGAGGTCAGGGGATTTAAGGGAGCGGTAAGAAGTGCAAACGCCATCCGCAGGCTGGTTGAAGGCGGCGACCTGGCAGAAAACCGCATCAAATGCAAGGTTCAGGATGCCTATTCCATGCGTTCCACCCCACAGGTGATCGGCGCGGCCCACGATGCCATCGCCTGGGCGAAATCGCAGGTGGAAATTGAACTGAACGGCGTCGGCGACAATCCCATCTTTTTCCCCGATCAGAACCTGCAGCTCTCGGGCGCCAACTTTCAGGGAACCCCCGTAGCCGTGCCCATGGATATGGCCGGATCGGTTATTACCATGGTAAGCGTGATGTCGGAACGCAGGATGAACCGCCTCAACAATCCGGCCCTCAGCGTGGGATTGCCCGCATTCCTCACCAAGGGCGCCGGCATGTTTTCAGGCCTGATGCTCAGCCAGTACACCGCCGATATGCAGATTGTGGAACAACGCATCCTGAGCATGCCCGCCTCCATACAATCCATTCCCGCCGCCGCCGACCAGGAAGACTTTGTATCCATGGGCATGAACACAGCGCTTAAGAACAATATAATCCTCGACAATGCCTATGGCATTCTGGGCATTGAGCTGATGGCAGCAGCCCAGGCGCTCGATTTCAGGGAATATACCTTCGGCAGGGGCGTTACCAAAGCCAAAGAAGTGATCCGGCGCCACGTGGACTTTCTCGATATCGACCGCCCGCTATACAACGATCACAACAAGATGAAAGCGCTGGTGAAATCGTGTGAAATCCTCAACGAGGTTGAAGCGGTTGTCGGTAAACTCGAAAGTTAGCCGGAAGTTTATCGTCGGCGAAAACCGGATATCCGGAAAAGCGAATCTACCGGAAAGTGACTATCTGCGAGGCGGTTCGTGTGTTCGTGGTGGTGTTTTTTGAGCAGCCCTCCTCAGCCATCGGGAGAGGAAAACAAATAAGAATAATTTACAAAGCTGAAAAATCAAACAACTCCTAAAGCAGTCACTTCCAGAAAATTAAAAAAGCTATAAATCCTATGACGGAACAAATGCCTGAAGACAATAAACGGCAATTCTATACCGGGAAACGGCCACCAACGCTCACCTTGCTTTGCATTCTCTCCTTTATCGGCGGCGGGGGTACGGCCCTTTCATCGCTGTTTGTGGTGATGGCTTATGATATTATCCCAATGGCGCTGGAGCAGATGCCCGTACCTGAAGCTGAATCCATGCTTGAATTGGTGCAGTCGGCAGGGAAAAGCTTTTTTGTGGTCACTGGTTTACTGAACCTGCTTTCACTCGCCGGCGCCATCCTGATGTGGAAGCTCAGGAAAACAGGGTTTCATCTTTACACGATTGCCCAATTGCTGTTGCTGGCCGCTCCGCTGCTGATGATCGCAGGCTACCAGATTCCATTTACAACATTCCTGCTGACGGGAACATTTATCCTTGGATACGGCCTGAATTTAAGGTTTATGAGATAAGTACCTGTTTAAAACCCACTGTTTATAAACAATTTTAACTTTTTTTCAACTACCTGTTGACATTCTGGAGCATTATTCCTTACATTAGCCATGCCGTTTCAAATAGCAAACAGGATTAAAAATGAATATACGTTGAGCGACAACCATATTCAACCTAAACATTCCAAAAATAACACCCTCTTTTTAAGGGCGTTATGCATATTTTCGCTGATTGTTACAGGTTTCTGGATCATTACTTATATTGCACGTTCACTTGGGTTTAGCCTTATTGCATCATCTCAGGATTTTTCCAACACTCACCTGTTCTCCGGTTTCTCCGCCCTCCCTATGATCGGCTTCAGTCTGCTCGCACTTACCGGAATTATCCTGATGTGGAAACTTAAAAAGTACGGTTTCTATCTTTATTTTGCTGCTCAATTCCTGCTCTTCAACTACCCCCTGCTTGTTTTCGGAACCGAACACTTTGATTTGAACGAATTGTTCTTTTCCTCCGTCTTTATCCTGCTTTTTGGGATTAACCTGAGGTACATGAAATAGCAATTTCGGAATAATTGCCAGTCATACTGTTGCAATTAGTATAATGTTAACGGCGGAATTGCTTTTAAACAGCCTGATTAATGCTAAAAGATTAATTATCAATTAATTGAGTGAACAAGTTGACTTATAGATTGGTCCAGACATTGATTGTTGAAGTTGTTTTACTTTGAAAAACAAAGATTCTGCTTTAATAATTTGTTAATTTTGTTGTATGAGGTAGCGGAATTTATTATAAATTGCACCACTAAAAATGCAAAAACTAACCTAAAAAGGAGGTCCTCTGAGAGAAGTAACACCTTAAAACCAACCAACACCAGTCAGAAAATTTCACTAAACAATTATTGTTTAACATTTTACTCATCAAAAACACACACTATGAGAAAATTTGCATTGATGCTTGTACTTCTGATTTTCGCCGGAGTACAGGTAGTTCTGGCACAAACCACCGTTACGGGTACGGTTACCAGTTCAGAGGATGGCAAAGGCATTCCCGGAGCTACTGTACTTGTAAAAGGCACCACCGTTGGACTCACCACCGACATGAGTGGACAGTACAAAATCAACGTTCCTGCCAGCGGACGTATCCTTCAGTTCTCATTCGTGGGAATGAAAACCAAAGAGGTAACCATTGGCAATCAGACAGTAATCAATGTAGTCCTTGATCCGGATATTATGGATATTGAAGGAGTTGTTGTTACTGCGCTGGGTATCAGCAGGGAGAAAAAATCCCTGGGCTATGCCGTACAGGATGTAGGCGCTGAAGACCTTACCCGTACCGGCAACAACAGTTTGCTTGGCGCGCTGCAGGGAAAAGTAGCCGGTGTCGAAATCAAGCCTTCGAGCGGTATGCCCGGCGCCTCTTCACAGTTTCAGATCAGGGGCGCCCGTTCATTCACCGGAGACAACACTCCATTGTATGTTGTTGATGGTATGCCCATTTCATCAACACCTGCATATTCGACAGGTAACAGTGTTACCGGCGCCGACATTTCAAACCGCGCCATCGACATCAACCCTGCCGATATTGAGAGTATCGAAGTACTTAAAGGACAGGCTGCCGGTGCTTTGTATGGCATCCGCGCTTCAAACGGTGTAATCATCATCACCACCAAAAGCGGTAAAAACAATAAGGTTGGCCGCCCGGTAGTAAACTTCAGTCATACCAGCAGTTTCGATCAGGTTTCAAGAACACCTGATTACCAGACTACTTATGCTCAGGGAACCGGAGGCGCTTATAATCCTACTGCATCTATGTCGTGGGGGCCGAAAATCAACGATCTGCCGAACGATCCCGTTCGCGGCGGTAATGTTGTCAATGACCTGACCAATGAATGGGGATTGCAGGAAGGTAAATTCTATGTACCGCAGCTTGATCAGGGCGGCCTTAATCCGTGGGTTACCCCTCAGGTGTTTAACAACTGGGACGATTACTTCCAGACAGGTTATACCATGGCCAATAATATCAGTATATCCCAGGCAACCAATGAAGGCAACTTCTCTCTCGGTTTCAGCAATACCGAGCAAACCGGTATCGCGTTAAATACAGGTATGACCCGTTACAATGTCAGGGCAAATGCCGAAAGAAACCTCAACAAGAATTTCACCACAGGATTTTCAGCCAATTATTCAACAGTAACCATTGACAAGTTGTCAGGTGCCAATGACGGTTCATTGGCAGGGGTGCTTGCAGCGCCTTCGAGCTATAACCTGAAAGGTTATCCTTACCACAGGCCAGGCGAACCTACCCGTCAGATATACTACCGCGGAGGAAGCTTTGACAATGCTTACTGGGTTGAACATAACAACACCTTCAATGAAAACACCAACCGTTTCTTCGGTAATGCATTTATCAACTTCAAGACTGAACTCGATGCCACCAAGTCACTGAATATCCGGTATCAGGCAGGAGCAGACACTTATACAACCCACTTGCAGGACATCTTCGGCTATGGCAGCAGGGGCAACTCAAGAGGTGTTATTGACAACTATGGTACAACCAATACCATTTTCAACTCCCTGCTCACCGGTGCGTTTGACTGGAATATTACCGAGGATTTTGACTTCAATTTTGTACTTGGTAATGAGATTAACCACGAAAACACCAAAGGCTATACCGAATCCGGCCAGAATTTCAATTTTCCTGGCTGGAACCACATCGGTAATGCCAGCGTAGTAACGGCAAACGAATCACAATGGGCCAACAGAACCGTCGGTGTATTCGGAAGTATGTCCCTCTCCTGGAAATCAATGATCTTCCTGAATGCAACAGGCAGGAACGACGTTGTTTCGACTATGCCGAGAGACAACAGGACCTTCTTCTACCCGTCAGTGGGCGCATCATTTGTAGCAACAGAAATGAGTGCACTGCAGGAAATTGACTGGCTGTCGTTTGCCAAAGTAAGGGTTTCTTATGCGGAAGTAGGCCAGGCTGGCACCTATTATGAAAACTTCTTTACAAGTCCTGCCTATGGTGGTGGTTTCTGGGTTGGCACTCCCATCCAGTATCCGATCGGTGGCATCAGTGCTTATATTCCCAGTGATGAACGTTACGACCCGAACCTGAAACCCCAGAACACCAAATCAACCGAATTCGGTATCGACCTGAAATTTTTCAACAACAGGTTTGGCGTTGATTACACATTCTCGAAACAGAATGTAACTGATCAGATCTTCCCGGTGCCCCTCGCAGGTTCGACAGGAGCAAGTACACTCGTAATGAACGGCGGCGCTGTAACTACCGATGCGCATGAAATCGTGCTTTATGTCACTCCTATCAAAACAAAGGACTTCACCTGGGATATCAATCTTAACTATACCAAGCTCACCAACATGGTTGACGAACTCGCTCCGGGTGTAGAAAGCATCTTCCTCGGTGGTTTTGTAACTCCCCAGGTGCGTGCAGGTATCGGAAATACCTTCCCGGTTATTTACGGAACATCTTTTGTTCGCGACGACAATGGCAACATCGTTGTTGTTGACAACCCCGGCGCCTGGAATCACGGATTTCCGCAGGCAGGAGACCCCGATGTAATCGGAGAAGTATCCCCGGATTTCATCCTGAATGGTACAACTACACTGAGCTATAAATCATTATCACTCAGTACCGTATTCGAATGGAAACAAGGTGGTGAAATGTATTCAGGTTCAAACGGTCTGCTCGATCTCTATGGCATGTCAGCCGTTACCGAGGACAGGGAATCAACTTTTATCTATCCCGGTGTAAAACCCGATGGTACGCCCAACGATATTGTAAGGGGTGGTCCGAATGATCCGAGAGCCGTTGAGAATCTCTATGCAAACGTATTATCGAATGTAGATGAGTATTACATCCACGAAAATTCATTTGTAAAACTGCGCGAGGTTTCACTGAGGTATCGTCTCCCGAAGAACATCTACAAAACCGCAACTGCTGGTATTTCGCTGTACGCAAGAAACATCCTGATCTGGTCTGCCCTTCGCAACATTGATCCGGAAACTTCACAGGGTAACACCAATATGGGAGGATCCTTTGAGAGGTTCTCTCTACCCCAGACCACCAGTTATGGCTTTACGATTGATGTAACGTTTTAATCTAAAAAAAGGAAAACCATGAGAAAGATAAAAAATGTCCTGATTCTCGGACTTCTCATCATTACAGCATTTTCTTGTTCAGAAGATGTCATGGATGATATCAACAAAAATGTGAATGACCCAACCGATGTTGCATCAAATCTGATTATTACAGATGTTATGACAAGAACTGCTTTCAATATCACAGGAAGTGATCTTGCCTTTTATGCAGCGGTTTACATTGAGCATAGCGTCGGAGTCTGGAACCAGAGCTACAACGCTGAAATCAGGTCGGGCGAGCCGGTAAGTGCCACCACCTACAACAACTCCTGGGATGCAATGTACAGAAATCTCGGCGACCTTAAGCTGATCATTGCAAAATGTTCAGAAGGCGGAGCAGAGGAAGGCAATTACCATACCCTGGGTATTGCGCAGGCGTTAAATGCTTACACCCTGGCCATACTCACTGATGTAATGGGCGATGTACCCTGGTCCGAAGCACTGCAACCCGGCGTAGTATTTACACCTAATCTTGACAGTCAGGAAGCAATTTATGGTGAAATCATGCAGATGCTCGATGCAGCCATTGAAAATCTGCAGAAAGAAACCGTTTTCCCCTCATTGGGCGCTCAGGACTTCATTTACGGAGGTAATGCAAGTAAATGGCTGAAATTTGCCTATGGCCTGAAAGCCCGTTATACCATGCGTCTATCACTCAGAAGCCCTGCATATGCTGATGTAATCACCTTTGCAAACCAATCGTTTTCTTCTGCTGGTGATGAATGTAAATTTGCTTACAATGCCGCAACAACCTTCAGCCCTTTCTACCGCTTCTTCACGGATCGTGACTATTTTGGAGCAAGCCAGAGTTTGGCTGACAAGCTCGCTGCCAGAAACGACCCAAGGGAAGCCATCTTCTGGGAAGCACATCCCGCTGCCGGAGGATTTGAACTCGCACCAAATGGTAGCCCTGTTCAGTCTCAGGGACGTTATGCCATTTCAGCGATTTCGACACCCACCGCTCCGACTTTCCTGCTGAGTTATCATGAAATTGAATTCCTGAAAGCTGAAGCTTATGTAAGGCAGAATAACCTTGATGCCGCCAAAACAGCGCTCCTCAACGGGATCACAGCCGCCTTCCAGAAAGTCAATATTGGTTTAACCGCGGAAGAGGCTGAGACCTACTACAATGACGAAGTACTTCCGAAATTCAACGCGAATCCCCTGTCAGAAGTGATGAATCAGAAGTATATCGCGTTCTTTGAAGAAGAAGCCGTTGAAGCCTACAACGATTATCGTCGCCTCAAGGCAATGGGTGACAATGTGATTACACTTGCCAATCCATTGAACAACAGCCAGTTTCCTCTTCGCTTCACCTACGGCGCCAGTGATGTTACCACGAACGTGAATGTTCGTAACGCATACGGCGACGGAACATACATTTACTCTGAGAACGTATGGTGGGCAGGTGGTTCACGCTAACATTTTAACAAACAAAAAATAGCTATAATATGAAAACAACCAAGATATTAACATTTCTGGTAGCGATGGTTTTCGCCTTTACATCTTGCGAAACGGAGGTTGAAGATCCGGCAGGCGCAAGAGGTGTAGGCTTTGTGCCTTCGATTACAAACTTAAACCCGGCTGTGTTTGATGTGAACGATCCGTCAAATACCTTCATTCAGTTTGACCTGGATGCAGACCCGAATGTTGTAAGTGAAGTGAAACTGATTGTATCTTACAACGGTGACATGAAAAGGGTGGAAGTAAAAACTGTCAATACCTTCCCGCAAAACGTCAAAATCTTCATGCACGAAGCGGTTACTGCGCTTGGCATGTCGCTTGACGACGTCGGAGCAGGCGACAGCTTTACTTTTGAAGCCCTGACCATTCAGGGTGGCAAAACCTACAGGTCAAGTGCTTCGTTCAACGCTGCCGTAGTTTGCGCCTATGATCCTGATAACGTGACCGGCACCTACCGGGCTGTAAGTGCTGACTGGGCCGTTGACGGCACTGTTACCCTGACGGCTGATCCTCAGGATCCGTACATCATATATGTGGCCGGCCTTGCCGGACTTGATGGTCTTACCGAAGATCAGGGTCCCCTCAAAATGGTTGTGAATCCGTTAGACTTTACAGTTACAGCTGAAAGAACCGTACTTGCATCCATCGCCTTCTCGTATACAAACATTGCCTATGAGGGATCCGGATTGCTCAATACCTGCAACGGTACTTACGAAATGCTGTACACCATTACAGTTGATCAGGGTTCATTCGGTGCATACGCATTTACCTTAACCAAACAATAGGACTGATATTCATTCATTTAACACTGAATATCAGTATCAGTTTTGTTTGTTCATTATTGCATGTTACCCCGGACAGGTTGTCGCCTTCCGGGGTAACTTTTTTTAAGTATCCGTAAGCTATACGGATTGAATAAATCACGATGCAGTTCAGGCAAAAGCTAATTCAAAATCAGTGAAAAAATCGTCCGGTAGTTTTTTTGCATTACATTAAAGTATTTGTATTTTTGCAGCGCAAACCAATCAAACGTTTCATGAAAATCACCCGTTCATACATTGCTCCCAACGCCTCCGCATTTGTGGCTGTGAGCCTTTATGGTCGGGATATCCGCGTACATTTGTAAACAAAGCCTTTACCAATATACGGCCCGGCCTCTGTCAGAGTCCGGGCTTTTTTATTATCCAATAAATACTACTATATGCTTAAACAACTACTTTTACTTATGCAATCGGAAAAACAAGCAGGTTCACTGTTCAGGCTGAAACTAAGGGAATACGGTACCCTGATCCGTGAATCGCTTGCCGGCAGCGAACAGGATTATACCAGTCTGCGGCTGGGTGAAGCCATTTTTTTACTGGCAGTTCCCATGGTCCTCGAAATGGTGATGGAATCCGTTTTCGCCATTGCCGATATCTTTTTTGTTTCAAGGCTTGGTGCCGATGCAGTGGCTGCCGTTGGCCTCACCGAATCCATGATGACATTGGTTTACGCGCTTTCCGTAGGGTTCAGCGCGGGAACCACCGCGATCGTTTCCAGGCGTATCGGTGAAAAACATCCGGGCGAAGCATCCCGAGCAGCAGCCCAGGCCATACTGGCAGGGGTGTTTGTTGCAGTTATTCTGGCGCTTCCGGGCATTTTCTACTCGTACGAACTGCTCCGCCTGATGGGGGCCTCGCACGAACTGGCAGCCGCCAATCATGGTTATACCCGAATCATGTTTGCCGGCAATGTAGTTATCGTGTTGCTTTTTGTCATCAATGCCGCTTTCCGCAGCGCGGGGGATGCAGCCATTTCGATGCGCGTTCTGCTCGTGGCCAACGGGATAAACATTGTCCTGGACCCGCTGCTGATTTTCGGCTGGGGGCCTGTTCCCGACCTTGGTATTGAGGGGGCAGCCATAGCCACCAATATCGGAAGGGGATTGGCTGTCGCGTTTCAGTTTTATATTCTATTTAAAGGAAACAAAAGAATAAAACTTAGCCCGGCCCATTTTATCCCTGATTTCGGAATTATCGCATCACTTGTAAAATTATCCATCGGCGGCATATTGCAGAACATTATTGCAACCGCCAGCTGGATCGTCATGGTGAGAATCGTATCCGCATTCGGAAGCGCGGCAGTGGCCGGCTATACCATCGCCATCAGGATCATCATATTTGCCCTTTTGCCTTCGTGGGGATTGAGCAATGCGGCAGCTACCCTGGTCGGGCAGAATCTCGGTGCCGGCCGCCCCGACAGGGCCAGCCGGGCCGCCTGGATCACCGGATTCGCCAATATGGGCCTGCTGGGCCTGGTGTCGCTTGTTTTTATTATTTTCCCGGGGCATTTCATTCGGCTGTTTATTGAAGATCCTGCTGTTATTGATCTGGGCGTCAGTTGCCTGAGGATTGTCAGCGCAGGTTTTCTCTTCTATGCGATGGGCATGGTCATGGTTCAGTCGCTGAATGGCGCCGGCGATACCTACACCCCTACCCTGCTTAACTTTATCTGCTTCTGGCTGATAGAAATTCCGCTTTCATGGTATCTGGCCATGAAAATGGGACTTGAAAGCAAGGGGGTGTTTTATGCCATTGTAATCGCTGAAAGTACGCTGACCCTGCTGGGAATATATGTATTCAGCAAAGGAAGGTGGAAGCTGAAAAAGGTGTAGACTTTGTGAAGAAAACCGCTTCCCTGCCATAAGCAGACAGCGGCATTTCATGACATAATGCGCCGGGATTAAAAAATGGGCTCCGAAACCGGAAGCCCATTTTTGTTACTAACCAAAACTGTGTTTTACTCAAAGAATAAGATTGACTTTTTGATTCTTTCAATGGCTCCGCGCAGTTCCTCCTCGGTGATAACCAGGGGAGGCGCAAAGCGGATGATATCGCCGTGGGTGGGTTTGGCCAGTACACCGTTCTCTTTCATCTTAACGCAGACATCCCATGCTTCTTTGCCATTTTTGGGCCGGATAACTACGGCATTGAGCAGTCCTTTACCACGCACCAGGGCAATCATTTCCGATTTTACCGCTTTCAGTTCTTCGCGGAAAATATTACCAAGATATTCAGCGCGCTCAGCAAGTTTCTCATCGGTGACAACCTTGAGGGCTTCCATGGCTACCTGCGCGGCTACGGGGTTTCCACCGAAGGTTGAACCATGTTCGCCGGGCTTGATACAAAGCATTATTTCATCGTCGGCCAGCACCGCAGAAACCGGATATACGCCTCCTGAAAGTGCTTTACCAAGAATAAGGATATCGGGACGGACATTCTCGTGGTCGCAGGCAAGCAGCTTGCCGGTGCGGGCAATACCCGTCTGAACCTCATCAGCGATAAAGAGCACATTTTTCTCCTTACACATGGCTGCAGCTTTTGCCAGATAGCCTTCATCCGGCACAAATACGCCGGCTTCGCCCTGAATGGGTTCAACCAGGAATCCGGCAACGGTCTCATCTTTCAGTACTTCGGCAAGTGCATTCAGGTCATTATAGGGTATTTTTATGAAACCCGGGGTAAACGGACCAAATCCGCCGTACGAGTCGGGATCGGTTGACATGGAAACAATGGTAATGGTCCTTCCGTGGAAATTACCTTCGCAAACAACAATCTTCGCCTGGTTCTCTGCAATCCCTTTTTTCTTGTAAGCCCATTTGCGGCAGAGCTTCAGGGCCGTTTCGTCGGCCTCTGCACCGGTGTTCATGGGCAATACCTTGTCGTAACCAAAATATTCAGTTACAAACTTCTCGTAAACACCCAGCGAATCATTGAAAAAAGCCCTTGAAGTCAGGGTCATTTTTGAAGCCTGATCGGTCAATGCTTTGATAATCCGGGGATGACAATGTCCCTGATTCACGGCTGAATAAGCCGAAAGAAAATCATAATATTCATTTCCTTCAACATCCCATACGCGGGCGCCCTGCCCTTTAGCCAGTACCACCGGCAGCGGATGATAATTGTGTGCACCGTACTTGTCTTCCAGTTGCATCAGTTTTTCAGATGACAAAACTTCATTCATGATATTGGATTTTATAGTGTAAAAAGTTGGTTGCCCGATTTTGGGGCAAAGATATGACTTTAAGTTTGCAGCCACCCAAAAGCCCTGAAATTTTGTTATTTATAATCTTCATTGTAAATTTTCCGGTGAGATTCTGCCATGTGGCCGATGGGGATAGTGTAAAAACGGCTTGAACGTTAAGTCAAAAAGTATTGTGTAAACCTTAACACCCTATTTATCATAAATATTTGTTAATTATTTTTATTTAGTCTAATTAATAATTAATTTTGAGTAATACTAAATACGATGCAAATGGAAAAGAAAAAAGTACGCATTCTTTCTATTGATGGAGGGGGTATCCGGGGGATTCTCCCGGGAGTGATCCTTACCTATATTGAAGATCAGTTAAGAAAGCGGGAAGGCGATCATGTCCGGCTCAGCGATTACTTTGACCTTATGGCCGGGACCAGTACGGGCGGCATCCTGGCTTGTACTTATCTGATCCCGGAAAAAGATGCGGAAGGTCGGACCACCGGCCGGCCGAAATTCACCGCCGGGGAAGCTGTTGATATCTATCTCAAAAAAGGGGGTAAAATATTTGATATCAGTTTATTGCAGAAAATAAGAAGCAAAGGTGGCCTGACAGATGAAAAATACAGTGCCACTGAACTCGAAAAAGAGCTGAATGAATACTTCGGCAATACCAGGCTCAGCGAGTTGCTGAAGCCATGCCTGATCACCTCCTATGACATAAAAGCCCGCCGGGCGCATTTTTTCAGCCAGGTAGATGCAAAGGTTAAAAACACCCACAACTACCCGGTAAAAGAGGTTGCCAGGGCGACCTCGGCAGCACCCACCTATTTCGAAACGGCGCTGGCCAACTCTGAGTATGGAATTGCCTACCCGCTGATCGACGGGGGCGTTTTTGCCAATAATCCCGCCATGTGCGCCTATGCCGAGGCCAGGGGTATTGTATTTTCAGAAGTGCTCAACGACCCGCTGAAGCCCGACAGGCCCCATGCAAAAGACATGCTTATGATATCGCTCGGGACGGGTTCAGTGCGGAAAGCATATCCCTATGAAAAGGCGAAAGACTGGGGCATGATTGAATGGATCAAACCGATCATCGACATCATGATGTCGGGCAATGCTGAAACGGTTAGCTATCAGCTCCGCAAAATATGGGAAACTACGGAAACCCCGGATAACTTCATCAGGCTTGAACCCGGGCTGGATGAAGCGAACAGCGACATGGACGACGCTTCCGAAAGCAACCTCTACGCGCTGCATCAGGCTGGCAAACTGTTTGTAGAAGGGAATCTGGGCTTACTCGACAAGATGGTTGAGATGCTTATAGCCAACAAATGACCTTATAATCGTCTCAGGGTGATATCATTCAACAATTCGTTTTTATTCAAGCCGCTTCTTCCGGGCGTGAATTTCTCCTAGGCTGGCCGGATCAGTGAATGAAGTTGGTTTTTGTTTGTACATTTGTACAGCAGCAAATTTGAGTTCAACGATCAACCCCTTTTCGAATGAGAGGCATTTTATCCATGATTCCGGCAATTGTTCTATTGTCCGCCTGCGGCAACCCTCCGGAAGCAAATCAGCCGGAAGAACCGCAAATAGTTGAAATCAGTACAGATCTGGAGAACCCGGACTCTTTGCTGGCAGCGCAACCGTTGGCCTGGAAAAACGGATCCACCCTCAGGGAAGGAACAGCCTTTTCAGGAAAATTCGCCAGTCACCTGGATGCTGAAAATGAATACAGTTTTGTATTTGAACAGAAACTGGGCTATATTTCAACCCTGCTGCCGGTGCGGCTCACTTATGAAGCGCAGGTATATTCAGAGAAACCTGCACCGGGCGGGTATATGGTAGTATCCATTGACGACAAGGGATACTATCAGAGCTATCCGATCGCCGACTTTTTTGCCAGGGGAGGTGACTGGAAAAAGGTAAGGTCAACATACGAACTTCCGGATTCTCTTGAACCTTCCGACCTGATTAAAGTTTACATCTGGAACAACAGGGAATCTGAGTTGCTGGTTGATGACATCAGCCTGCAATTTGAGCTTAACCCTGAAAAAAAGCAGTAGTGCCGGCTATTCCTGTCCGGTATAGCTGGTGCTTTCGAACCCTTCCGGAACCTGGTCGCTGTTGTATTTCGACGGACATTTCAGGTTCATCTTATGGGCAGCGAAGTACCCGTCTTTCATCTTACCGATTACGACCAGCTGATCCAGCTTTTCAAAATCCTGAGGCTTGGTGTCACTGTATTTCACCAGCATCTCCTTGCCTTCGTTATCAAGCATGTAGAAAGAAAAACTGTTGGCATCTTTCAGGGCATCATATTCCAGTGGCCGGTCGGGACTGAGCGTACCGATCACATGATATTCCCTGCCAGGATGTTCTCCGGCTTCCGAAAAACCAGCATAGGTAGATGAATTCATCGACAGGCTCATCACCACACCGATGGCTGCAACCACTACAATAAGCGCAAGAATGTGTATCTTTTTCATCTGTAAAGAGTTCGTTTCAAAATTGCATTTTGAAGAATGATCTGTACAAAGATAATTAAAATCTAATCAGGTAAATCAATACCTGAATTATTTATCATTATTCTTTGACTCCCTGAATTCCTTCAGCTTTTTCTCAATACGGGAGAGTTTACGATCTATCAGGAACAGGTAAGTTCCCAGTCCGGTAAAAATGATGGACATTACAATGACCACCACAAAAAATTTATCACTTCCTTCCATAAGCTATGTTGTATTAATGAATTCCCTGAATCAGCGCACGCCTGCGGGTATGGAGCTGAAGCAGCCAGAATGCGATCAGTATCCACCCGAGGGCAGCAGGATAAAAAACCATGCGCATGGTCATATCCAGCCCTTCCATGGTCGAGGTGTTCCCCCCTTTGCCGGGGTGAAGGCTGCTGTCGGCCAGTCTTGGAAGCACGCCCAGAAAAATGACGAGCAGCATAAAAGCGAAAATATTGTAAACGGCTGAAATTCTTGCGCGCATGGCAACCTCATCAATGGAGCCTCTCAGCACCGTATAGGCAAGGTATGCCATCATGCTGACCGCAGCTCCGTTCAGTTGGGGGTCGTTGGTCCAGAAATCGCCCCAGGTAAATTTTGCCCATATCATTCCGGTCATCAGCCCCATCAGGCCGAAGAAAATTCCGGTATAAACAGCACCCGAGGCCATCAGGTCGTCCTTCATCCTGTAACCGGAGAGATATCTTATACTGAATACCAGTGAAGTTCCCAGCATAACAAACATGGCAAACCACATGCTTACATGATAAAACAGATTCCTGATGGTCTGGTGAATGACGGGCAAAGTGGGAACGTCAATCAATAATCCGGCAATAATGGAATAGAGCACCAGTGCCAAGCCGAGAAATTTCCACCACATGCTTTTTATCATAAACGATTTGTTTTAAAAGTTAATCTCTCCACAGATAGGGGAATAGTATCACCGCCAGCACCACAACCACCAGATCAATGAGTGCAATAGCGGACATGAAACGCAGCATTTCCGCTGCTTCAACCCGGCCTGTAAGGGCTTTCTGAGATGCTTTTACAAGCAGCAGCAGCAGGGGAAGCACAACCGGAAATCCAAGAATTGCCATCAGGGCGGCGTTGTTCCCGGATCGGGAAGCAATGGCAGAAACCATGGTCAGCGCTGAAGCCAGTCCAATGCAACCCAATAGAAATGCCGGAACAAAAAGCCCGGCGTAAAGTCCAGGAAAGCCCATAAAAACAGTGAACAACCCAAGGCTTAGGCCACCCAATACCAGCATCAGCAAGGAATTGTATACCATTTTGGAGATCACCACCGACAAAGGCGAAGCGATCATAAAATAGTATAAACGGCGGGCCGAGGCTTCCTGAATAAAACTCTTGGATACGGCATTGAATGCGGCAAAAAGCAGGATAATCCAGAAAAGGGCAATCCAGGTTTTTTCATCGATCACCCGGCCAAAGCAAAGCTGAACCACAAAGATTGTGGAGAAAACATAGAGCAAAATGCCGTTGATGGCATAACGCTGCCTGATCTCCAGCAAAAACTCCTTACGTATCAGTTCCGCAGTTTCTCTCAATCCGGTCTGTTTATTTGTCAGGTTTTCCTTATAATTGTCTGATCCCTGTTGGGGCCAACGGATATTACAGTAACCGGCAAGCCGAGTATCTGACCCAGGGCATCTGTATAATTTCTGAAATTTCCGGGCAATTCTTCCCAGTTTCTGCAGTCGCTGATCGGCGTCTTCCAGCCTGCATACTGCGAGAGTACGGGTTCTATGGCCTGGTTCAAGGTATCGTAGCCCGGGAACTCAAAAACTTCGTCGCCTATCTTATAACCGGTACAAACGCTGATTGTTTCAAATTCATCGAGTACATCTGCCTTCATCATCACAAGGTCGGTCACGCCGTTGAGCATAACGGAATACCTGAGGGCAGGCAGGTCAAGCCAGCCGCAGCGCCTCGGTCGTCCGGTGGTTGATCCGAACTCCCGGCCTTTATCGCGCAGCATTTCACCGGTTTCTTCAAGCAGCTCGGTAGGGAACGGCCCGCCACCCACGCGGGTGCAATAGGCTTTGAATACCCCGAATACCCGGCCGACATTGTGCGGAGAAATGCCCAGCCCCGAGCAAACCCCGGCGCTGATGGTGTTTGATGATGTAACGTAAGGATATGTGCCGAAATCAATATCGAGCATCGTACCCTGCGCGCCTTCAGCCAGTATCTTCTTCCCCCCGCGCATACTCTGATTGATAAATATTTCACTGTCAATCAACCTGATATCTGAAATATAGTCAAGGCTCTCGAACCAGTGCTGTTCATATTCTTCGAGCATCAAGTTCTCAATCCGGAGAATGTCAGGATCGGGATTGAATGACTCAATGATACGCATGTGTTGGGTTTTCAGCGCATTATATTTTTCGCGAAGGCCCGGGAACTGGGTATCACCAATCCTCAGTCCGTGCCTGCCGGTTTTATCGGTATACGTTGGTCCGATACCCTTCAGCGTTGAGCCGATTTTGGCGGAACCTTTTGAGGCTTCCTCAACCGCGTCGATCAGCCGGTGGGTAGGCAGAATCAGGTGCGCGCGTTTGGATATCAGCATGTTCAATTCAGGCCTGGCTCCCCTGTCGCGCAACTTCTTCAGCTCCCTGGCCAGAATATAAGGGTCAATGATCACCCCATTGCCAACGACGTTAATCTTTTCAGGGTGGAAAATTCCGCTGGGGATGGTATGCAGCACATGCTTTATCCCGTTAAACTCAAGGGTATGACCGGCATTCGGACCACCCTGAAACCGGGCTATGATATCATAGTCCGGCGTAAGCACATCCGTAATTTTCCCTTTCCCTTCGTCGCCCCACTGGAGGCCAAGCAAAACATCAATTTTCATTTAAAAGCAAATTTTTTGTAACAAACTGAAGGTGAAGACCATGAATCATGGCTTCACCTCGTTTAAAGGGTCTGTCCCTGCTGGGACACGGCTGTGCAATGATACTGAAACATTACGGAAAAACGAAATTCTCCGGCTACAAAATGAAGGACCACAACTGCGGAATTAAGGAAAGAAGTGTTATGATCAGTTCGTTTCTGCGCTGGTCAGACTAACCGGTCGGTCTTCTTTCGCTTTAAGATATCCGAAGAAGGTGAGGGAATGACTGGTTATGGTAACTCCCAGCAGTTTTTCTACCGACGTCTGGATTTCCTGGAGACGGGGATCGCAAAACTCAAGTACCGACCCATCTTCCAGGTTGATAAAGTGGTCGTGCTGCTTGAATTTGAATGAGCGCTCAAACTGAGAACAGTTGTTTCCAAACTGATGTTTGGTTACCAGGTTACAGTTCTGCAGCAATTCAATGGTATTGTATAAAGTGGCCCGGCTTACCCTGTACTTGTTATTTTTCATCTGGAGATAAAGGGTCTCGATATCGAAATGCCCTTCAGTGGAGTAAATTTCTTTCAGTATGGTGAAACGTTCAGGTGTCTTCCGGTGCCCGTGACTTTCAAGATATTCGGTAAATATTTTCTTTACCGTATCAAAATTAAGGCGGTCGTTGTCTCTCATAAGATTTATTTTATTGTCCCTAAACAAGTTAACCTTACTTCGATTAACATGAAAGGCATTTGGAATGCCCCCTTTAAATTCCGGATAAAGGTAAAAAATTTCTTATTACTATTTGGTATAAATAAAAATAATGTAGGAAAAGGAGGCCTAAAGCGGGGGTTGCCTGCTCCGGAAATCACGGCCGGGGCTTACTTCCGGGCGACAGCAGGGGCGTTGATCCTTGAAACATTATCAATCCCTTTTACCTTCCGCAACCCCGACATAAGAACATTCAGCACCTCGATGTCGGGTACCAGCACCAGAATGCTGGCTTCATAAACTTCACCGGTTGAATCTATGTGAAATGAACGGATATTAAGATTCAACTGCTCTGTAATCACTTTTGTGATTTCGTTGATCAGCCCCCGGTGGTCAAAGCCGGAAATTCTGATTCCTGCAGGATAGGTGGCGGCCTCCCGGCTGGTCCAGTTTGTGCGGATAATCCGGTTGCCGAATTTCGACATCAGCTGAATGGCTTCGGGGCAGTTGGTACGATGGATCCAGATGTTCTCCTCATTTGCCCTGAAACCGATGATATCGTCCCCGGGTATCGGGTTACAACAGTCGGATATCCTGTAGGAAACTTCGCCTTCAATCACTGTGTCCTGTTTCATCCTCATCTTCTCCCTCACGTCTTCCGACAGACGCTGGGGTATCTGGGGTTTACTCCGGGCAAAGGGACGCGTAATGATATTGAGCCACTTTCCTTTATCATGCTGCTGAATGCACTCCTTGAGTTCTTTCAGTCCGATTTCACCCTGGGCGACCTTATAATACAGATCAAGGGTCGACCCGATCTTGTTGCATTCCTGCAGCCTGAGCGTATGGGCGCGCGATGGTTCCATATTCAGTTCCCTGAAATATCCCTCAAGGAGCGCTTTACCATCTTCGGCAAACTTTTTCTTCTGCTCTTTCAGGGCATCTTTTATGTATGACCGAGCACGGGCGGTTACGACAAAATCAACCCATTCATCCCGGGGATGCTGCTTTTTGGATGTAATGATCTCTACCTGATCACCATTGTTCAGCACCTGGTTCAGGGCTACCAGCCTGTGGTTGACTTTGGCCCCGATACACTGATTTCCGATTTCCGAATGGATATTATAGGCAAAATCAAGGGCAGTGGACCTCGACGGCAGTGTCTTGACTTCGCCCTTGGGGGTGAAGACTATGATTTCATCAGCGAAAAGGTTGAGCTTAAACTCATCGAGAAAGGTTAACGCGTTAGGATCCGGGGTCTGCAGCAACTCCTTGATCTTGTTCAGCCAGCGATCGATGCCGCTCTCGTTGTTCACCTTTTCCTTATACTTCCAGTGGGCGGCATAGCCCTTCTCGGCAATCTCATTCATGCGGCGGGTGCGGATCTGCACTTCAACCCACTGGCCCGAATGGCTCATAACCGTGGTATGCAGCGACTCATAGCCATTGGCTTTAGGACTTGAAATCCAGTCGCGCAACCTGTTTTGTTTGGGACTGTAATAATCGGTAACTATTGAATAAGCCTGCCAGCACTGGTATTTTTCATTATCATATTCAGTGTCAATAATAATGCGGATGGCAAAAAGATCGTACACCTCCTCAAAAGGAATCTGCTTTGATTTCATCTTTTGCCAGATGGAATAAATCGACTTTTCGCGGCCGATGATCTCGAATACCAGCCCCTGTTCGGAGAGCGCTTTTTTGATGGGATAGATAAACTTGCTGATAAATTTCGACCTGGAAACCGCCGTTTCTTCAAGCTTCTTGGCTATCGTCTGATAGATCTCAGGTTCCGTATATTTAAGCGCAAGATCCTCGAGTTCGCTTTTGATGGCATAAAGCCCCAGCCGGTGGGCCAGGGGCGCAAAAAGGTATATCGTTTCGGATGCGATTTTCAACTGCTTTTCGGCCGCCATCGAATCAAGGGTGCGCATGTTGTGCAGCCGGTCGGCCAGTTTTATCAGAATCACCCTCACGTCATCCGAAAGGGTAAGCAGTATCTTCCTGAAGTTTTCCGCCTGGGCCGAGGCCGAAGAATGGTCGAAGATTTCCTTGATTTTGGTAAGTCCGTCAATAATCAGGGCGATTTTGTCACCGAACATGCGGCGGATATCTTCGAGGGTGTAGTTGGTATCCTCAACCACATCGTGCAACAGGGCGCAGATAATGGAGGTTTCTCCCAGCCCTATATCCCCGGCAACAATCCGGGCTACTTCAAGTGGGTGATAGATGTATGGTTCCCCGCTTTTCCGCCGCATATCCTTGTGCGCGGTAACAGCCAGATTGAAAGCCTTGCGCACCATTCGTTTGTTCTTCTGCTCACCAGCCTTCCCCCAGGCATTCAGTAAATTACGGTACCGCTTAAGAATTTCCCTGCGTTCCTCTTCCGGATTTATTATATACATAGCTGCCTGTGCGCTTACATTGTGTGTGTGCCGATGCACAAAGTTACACATTAAACGGCTGTTGTACTAAAAGGTCACGGATGAATCCCCAAATTGGCCTGATATTTTTTGCCCGGCGAAAGGAATGCACCGGAATGAAAAATCATAAAACAATGCTGAGATATTGAACGTCTTTTCTGAGCTGCCTCAAAGATTTAAAAAAAATCCCGGCTTATCTGACTTTCCACGCGGCGCGGTATTGTTTTTGCTGGAAATAAACCGAATTTGACTGCAAATTGTTACTTTTGATGATCATCCGGCGGAGCCGCCGTCATATAGCCAAGTAATGAATGCTGAGAAAACTGTCCTGCACAAGCTGAAATACCTGTTACTTACGCTGGTGATGTCTTTTGCCGGCTTTGAGCTATATGCCACGCATCAGCGCGCGGGAGAAATAACCTACCGGCATATCTCGGGACTTACTTACGAGGTAACAATTACCACCTATACCTTTGCACCCAGTGCAGCAGACCGCTGCGAACTCACCATTAACTGGGGCGACGGACAAAGCAGTGTACTTCCAAGAGCAAACGGGCCTTCAGGGCAGACTCCGGCAGGAATTTTCTGTGAACATACCGGGGAAAACATTACCCTTGACATAAGATTGAACATTTATACCGGTGTTCATACCTACGCAGCCCCATCCACTTACCGTATCTGGCTCGAAGACCCCAACCGGAACCTGGGCATCCAGAACATTCCCAACTCCGTGGATGTGCCACTCTATATTGAAACACTGTTGGTAATCAACCCATTCCTCGGAGGAAACAACTCTCCGGTACTGCTCCTGCCACCCATCGACAACGGCTGTGTCGGCATCCCTTACCTGCACAATCCGGGCGCCTATGATCCTGACGGCGACAGCCTTTCTTACAGGCTTGTAAACTGTAAAGGAGCCGGCGGGCTTGATATTCCGGGGTTTAAACTACCCAACGAAGTGGACACGCAAAATCCGGGCACCTTCACCATTGATCCGCTAACCGGCGATATCACCTGGGATAGTCCTACTCGTCAGGGCGAGTATAACTTTGCCTTCCTGATCGAAGAATGGCGCAATGGCGTTAAAATTGGCCATGTCACCCGGGATATGCAGGTGAACATTATTGCCTGCAACAATAACCCTCCGGTACTGGAAGTGGTTACCGACACCTGTGTAATTGCCGGGGACACACTGCGGCTTTTTGTAAGGGCCACCGATCAGGACAACGACCGCATAACCCTCACCGCCGATGGTGGCCCGTTCAGGCTTCCCGTAAGCCCCGCTATTTTCAACCAACCTGAAGACTCAACAGGCCACGTTAGCGAAACCGTTGTCTGGCCAACCGTTTGCGCCCATGTAAGAAATCAGCCCTACCAACTCTATTTTAAAGCCCAGGACAACGGAACTCCCGTAAGGCTGTTTGACCTGAAAACAACAAATATCCTTGTTATTGCACCTCCTGTGCTGAACCCGCAGGCTGTGCCCTTAGGGAACAGCATGGTACTCAACTGGGAGCAGTATACCTGTAAAGATGCGGAAGGCTTCCGGATTTACCGCCGGACGGGATCATCAGGATTCATACCCGGAACATGCCAGACCGGAGTCCCGCCGGAAACGGGGTATCGGCTTATTGCGCAGACCAACGACATAAACAACACAAGTTATATAGATGACAATGAAGGACTTGGGCTGGTCAGAGGTGTGACATACTGCTATATTATCACTTCCTGGTTTGAGGATGGTGCCGAGGGTATCGCATCCGAAGAGTTCTGCGCCAGCCTGAAAAAGGATATGCCTGTCATTACCAATGTTAGCATAAACCTTACATCAGCGCAGAATGGCCAGGTTTACACCGCCTGGTCGAAGCCCACTGAACTGGACCTTCTGCAAACACCCGGACCGTTTATCTACCGCCTATTCAGGTCAGCCGGGTTTAACAACACCGTAAAACAGCAGATTGCTGAATTTACCAGCCTGGATGATACCACTTTTACCGATTCAGGGATCAATACCCGCGATACTGCATGGACCTACACCATAGAGTTTATCAACGATACGCCCGGCAACCGCTTTACCATCGGGTTTACCCCTCCTGCATCATCGGTTTTTATCCGTACGATACCTTCCGACAGGCAGGTTACCATCAATATTAACGCCAATGTGCCCTGGCTTAACCAGTGGTACACCATTTACAGAAAAAACAGCGTCACCGGCCTATTTGACAGCATTGCCCAAACCAATCGCACGGCTTATACCGACACCGCGCTGATAAATGAGCAGGAGTATTGTTACAGGGTAAGATCCACAGGCACCTACGGCACCCCGGGCTATATCGATCCTTTAATCAACTTTTCGCAGGAGCATTGCGATATCCCCATCGACAATGTTGCGCCCTGCCCGCCCCTGCTGCTGGTGGAAGTGGAATGCGATGCACGGGAACTCCGGTTCAGGTGGGAAGATATTTCACAAACCTGTGCACCGGATATCAGCCAGTATTTTCTTTATCAGACCGGCAATCCGCATAAACTTTTAGGCACATTCCCGCCTTCCGTCACATCGTTCAACTATATCCCGTCATCAACCATTGCAGGCTGCTTTTTCGTTACGGCAAGCGACCTGAACGGAAACACCGACACCACAACTTACAGTCAGGTCTGTACAAGCATTGATGACTGCCCTCGCTACCGCCTGCCCAATGTTTTCACACCGAACAGCGACGGGTACAATGATCTGCTAGTTCCTTTTCCGGGATATACATCAGTTGAAAAAATCGATCTGAAAATCTTCAACCGCTGGGGAGTGGTTGTTTTCGAGACCAGTGATCCCGCGATACGCTGGGATGGCAAGGACAAGAACACCAATAAGCCATGCAGCGAAGGTGTTTATTACTATGTCTGCGACGTTTACGAAGTAGTGGGCACCCCTGAGAATCCGGAAGACAGGATCATTGAAAAGCGGACGCTTACCAACAGCCTGCACCTGCTGAGATAATCCCGGATTACCAATATAAATAGTCCGCTAATTTAAAGCATCGCGCAAGGTCGCAAAGACGCAATGACTTGATTATGTATGATTTGTTATCCTTAACAAGTTTTTGTAATCCGCCGTATGTCAATTCATTTACAATTATCAACAGAGTATTTCAATATAAAAATCAATGGTGCAATGCTACAGGGCTTTCCGGTTATTAATCCGAAAAAAAGGCACCCCGAAGGATGCCTTTTATACCTGTATCAATAATGATTAAAAGAGTTTTTCGGCCAGGTCGACCACGCGGGCAGAATAGCCCCATTCGTTATCATACCATGAAAGCACTTTAACGGTCTTGCCGTTTACCATAGTGCTTTTTGCATCGAAAATGGAAGAAGCCGGATTGTGTATCACGTCAACAGAAACGATTTCATCCTCGGTATACTCGAGAATTCCCTTCATCGGGCCTTCAGCGGCTTCTTTCATCGCGGCATTGATCTGTTCTTTGGTAACTTCCACCTTCAGGTTTACAACCAGGTCAACCAGTGAACCGGTCGGGGTGGGTACGCGCACAGCGAGACCATCCAACTTGCCTTTCAGTTCAGGAATCACGATTCCGACAGCTTTGGCAGCTCCGGTGGTGGTGGGGATCTGCGAAACAGCGGCTGAACGGGCACGACGAAGGTCGCTGTGCGGAGCGTCAAGGATGGTCTGATCGTTGGTATAGGAGTGAATGGTTGTCATCAGACCATTCTCGATGCCGAATTTATCATTCAGCACCTTGGCAACAGGAGCAAGGCAGTTGGTGGTGCATGATGCATTGGAGATGCACTGATCGGTATCTTTAAGGTCATGGTCATTTACACCCAGTACGATGGTGCGGTCGATGGTATCTTTTGAAGGAACAGTGAGGATCACTTTTTTCGCTCCGTTTTTCAGGTGATCGCCATAACCGCCCTTGGGGCTTTCCTTTGAACGGAAAACACCGGTAGATTCAACCACTACATCAGGCGTGGAAGCCCAGGCGATGCCGGCCGGACTGCGTTCGGCAGTTACGGGATATTTAACGCCGTTAACGATCAGTGAAGTTTCATCAAATTCTACTTTACCTTCAAAGCGACCCTGGGTGGAGTCATACTTCAGCAGGTAAGCCAGGGTTTTGGTATTTGTGAGGTCATTGATTCCGACCACTTCAATATTTTCGCGCTCAAGGGCAAGTTTGAATACATTCCTGCCGATTCTTCCGAATCCGTTGATTGCTAATTTAATTTTCGACATATTATCTCAATTTAGGTGAATAAAAATCTTTCGTAAAAGCGGTGCAAAGGTAAGCAATAATAACGTCAAATAAAAATTTCACCATGACTTATCACATCTGCTATCTTTTTGATTACATGCATCTTACTGCATCTGTAAACATAAAAAGGCAACAGGTTGAAAGAAGTGAATCCGGTGCAATCGATTGCACCAAAACTATATTTGAAGCATGAGGCTCAAAGGTGATGAACATAAGTGATTTCGGCGTAAATTTGCACCGATGAAAAATACGCGCAACTTTTGTATCATAGCTCATATTGACCATGGTAAGAGCACCCTGGCCGACCGCCTGCTTGAATTTACAGGAACACTGACTGACCGTCAGCAACAGGATCAGGTGCTTGACGATATGGACCTGGAGCGCGAGCGGGGAATCACGATCAAGAGCCATGCCATTCAGATGGAATATAATTTCAATGGCGAGCTCTATAAGCTTAACCTGATTGACACCCCGGGCCATGTGGATTTTTCATACGAGGTTTCCAGATCAATTGCCGCCTGCGAAGGGGCATTGCTGATTGTGGATGCCACACAGGGAATTCAGGCCCAGACCATTTCGAACCTTTACCTTGCCCTGGAACACGACCTGGAGATCATCCCGATTATGAATAAAATGGACATGGACAATGCCATGCCCGAAGAAGTTGAAGAACAGATCATTGACCTGATCGGATGCAAACCTGAGGATATTATAAGGGCCAGCGGAAAAACCGGTCTCGGCGTTGATGAAATTCTTGAAGCCATCATCAAACGGATACCGGCTCCATCGGGTGATCCCGATGCACCGCTGCAGGCGCTTATCTTCGATTCCGTTTTTAATTCTTTCAGGGGGATCATTGCCTACTTCAGAATCATCAACGGACAGATCAGAAAAGGGGATTTCGTGAAATTCTTTGCTACCGGCAAAGAGTATAATGCCGATGAAATAGGCGTGCTCAAACTGGTACAACAGCCCAGGGAAATGCTGAGTGCAGGGGATGTGGGATATATCATATCAGGCATCAAAACCTCGCGCGAGGTAAAGGTGGGAGATACCATTACCCATGTGAAACGCCCCTGTGAAAAAGCCATTGAAGGGTTTACCAATGTTAAACCCATGGTCTATGCAGGTATTTATCCTGTTGATGCTGATGATTATGAGGAACTGAGGGCCTCGATGGAAAAACTCCAGCTCAACGACGCCTCCCTGGTGTTCGAGCCGGAATCATCTGCCGCCCTGGGATTCGGATTCCGTTGCGGATTCCTCGGGCTGCTGCACATGGAGATTATCCAGGAGAGGCTCGACCGCGAATTCGACATGGATGTGATCACCACGGTGCCCAACGTATCCTACAAAGCATATACAACCAAAGGTGAAATACTGGATGTGCACAACCCGTCCGGTCTTCCGGCCCCCAACTACCTCGACTTTATCGAAGAGCCTTATATTTCAGCCCAGATTATATCCAAATCCGAATACATAGGCGCTGTGATGACCCTGTGCATCGGCAAAAGGGGTACGTTAAAAAACCAGATTTACCTTACCAGCGACCGGGTTGAACTCACCATGGAACTTCCCCTCGGCGAGATTGTATTCGATTTTTATGATAAGCTGAAGAGTATTTCAAAAGGTTACGCCTCTTTTGACTATCATATCAGCGGGTACAAAGCAGCCAAGCTGGTGCGGCTGGATATCCTGCTGAACAGCGAACCGGTTGATGCCCTTTCCACCCTTATCCACCAGGACAACGCCTATGAATTCGGGAGGCGGATGTGCGCAAAGCTGAAGGAACTTATTCCCAGGCAACAGTTTGACATTGCCATACAGGCGGCCATTGGCGCCAAAATCATTGCCCGCGAAACTGTTAAAGCTGTAAGGAAGGACGTTACCGCAAAATGTTACGGAGGAGATATCACCCGTAAGCGCAAACTGCTTGAAAAACAGAAAAAGGGGAAGAAGAGAATGCGGCAGGTTGGCAATGTGGAAGTCCCGCAGTCGGCATTCCTCGCCGTTCTTAAACTTGATTAGCCCCGGTTTTCCCCGCAATTTAATGCACCCGTCCGGTTTTCCTGCTCAGAGGTCAATGAGTTTATGCTTCACCGCATAAATGATCACTTCTATGATGTTTTTCGCATCCGTCTTGGTCATCAGGTTGGCCCTGTGCTTTTCCACCGTCCGGCTGCTTATAAAAAGCTTGTCAGCAATCTCCTTGGTTGACAACCCCTTACAAACAAGCCCCAGCACTTCCAGCTCACGCTCCGAGAAACTGATCACATCTTCGGCAGCCTTTTCCTTTATCAGTTCATTGTCCCTGAAAACGGAAATCAATTTATTGATTAGCTCCGTTGAAACATAGCTTCTCTTCCCGGCGAGCAGGTCGACCGCCCTTTCAAACTCCTCAATTTCATTGATGGTAATGCCTTCAATATCCTGATCTTCAACGATATCAAATTTGCTTACTATGAGTGTGCCCAAGAGGCTTGTCCTGCCTTTTACCTTAAGGCCTTCTATCCCGTATAACTCCGTATTGATTTCATGCCCATCCTTATGCACAACCCTGAAACGGATATGGATATCTTTTTCGAACCCCCTGAGGCAACGGTTAATTTTTTCAATGGCTGAGGGCTGGTCCTGACGGACGATGATATCTTCGAAACCCATATTCAGCAGTTCTTCACGGCTATAGCCAAGGGTAGCGGAAAGACTGGGATTGGTTTCGATGAAACGGTTGCCCTGATAGATATAGATTCCGTAAGGCGAGATCATCGACAGGGCAATGAACTTCTCTTCATTGGCTTTCCGGTGGGCCTCAGCCTTGTGCAGACGGGTGGCGATTGAAGTCAGCAACTCATCGTACTCAAAAGGCTTGACGATATAATCATCAGCCCCCAATTGCATCCCGAACCTGATGTCCTTGATCTCGGACTTTGCAGTCAGGAATACAAAGGGGATCATCGCGGTGGCAGAACTTTCCTTCAGCACGTTGAATACGTCGTACCCGCTGATTTCATTCATCGAAATGTCGCAGAGAATCAGATCCGGCAGTATTTCGAAAGCCTTCTGAATGCCCATAGCGCCGTCACCCGCATGGGTAACATCATAACCCTTTACCCTTAGCAGATTGGATATGGTAATTGCCAGTGCTTTATCATCTTCAACCAGCAGTATCTTGATATTCTGACTTTCACTCATTGCCATAACTCCTGAATTTGATTTAACGCGACTATTCTGTATTTCCGACAGGTATAACTACCGTAAATATACTACCCTTTACCGGATCACTTTCAACAAATATTTCACCGTTGTGCAGCTGAAGACAAGCTTTCACTACGGCCAGACCCAGGCCTGAACCTTTGGCATGCCGCGAGTTGCTGGCGCGATAAAACGGATCGAAGATAAACTGCATATCCTGCGGCGGGATACCTATTCCTTTGTCAGCTACCCTAAAGTTGATAAATCCCTTTTCGCCGGGGTAAACGGAAAAACTGACATTTTGTTTCTTATCGGAATAATTCAGTGCATTCTGAAGAAGATTGATAAAAATATGCCGGAACAGGTTTTCATCAATAGAAGCCGTGTCAATCCCTTCGGCAATTGCCAGATCAATACGGTTGGGAACCAGCTCCATTTCATTCATCTCATCAACCACAGCCTGGCAGAGTTCATGAACTTTACAGAGTGAAGGCTTGAAATCGAGTTTACCCTTACCTGAAGCGTCAATTATGGTCACTTTGTCGAGCACCCTAAGCAGCGATTTTACCGCCATCCGGCTCAGCTCAAAAGCATCATGAATGGTTTCTTCATCAAGTTCAAACCGGTACTTCTCAAGCAACTGCAGATTGCTGTATATAATCGAGAGGGGTGTACGGAATTCATGAGAAACGGTGGAAATATACCTTGATTTTACCTGACTGAGTTCAATTTCATGCTGAAGTGATGTACTCATCGCTTCCTGCCTGGTCTTGCGGTCGGTAATATCACGGATCATTCCGTGTACCCCCTGAATGTTGTTATCTGCATCAATAAAAGGAGAAGACGACACCTCTGCCCATCTGACCAAATTATCTTTCCTGATAAATTTTACTTCGAAACTTACCGGCCTGATCTCAGATTTGCTGATTTTTCCCGCTTCAAACAAGGGCTGATATTCTTCCCATATCCTGTTCACAACTTCGAATGAATCGGGAGAAACAATCCCTGACAGGGGCCGGCTATGAAGTTCCTCAACCGTATAACCGGTCAGCTCACGGATTGAAGGGCTTAAAAAGGAAACCTTGCCCGAAGTACTGACAACACAAAAGACATCAGACATGTTGTCCGCCACCAGATCAAACAATACATTACTGCCGGAAAGCTTTAACCGGGATTCAGAAATCCCTGAAATATCCCTGATTGTGACCAGCAAACCGGATTCACCGCCAGGATTCAGCGGAAATCTGCTGACAAGAAAAAGGCTGGTATTTCCCTGACCGGCGACCACTTCCACAGCCTCCTCCAACCTTCCCTGACGAACTGCGTCAAGATTCCTCTTGTAAAAATCCTCATTTATCAGATGATCCATCGCGGCCTGCCAGGGTGCCGGCAATTGTCTGAGGCAATCTGCAAGCCCGCCTTCAAGCGCTGCTCCGTTAAAATAAAGGCCAACAGGTGATCCGTCTTTACCGGTATAACAGGTCAACAATCCTGAATCCTGAATTTCTGATATCAATGCTTGTTGGTTTTCAGGCGTAAACTTTGGCCGCAGGGTTTCGGGATCAGGAAGTGTTTTCATTCAATGACATTAATGGTTTCTGAAGGTTTTTCAGACAGATCAACAAAATTAATTATTTATCGGCTCTGTTATCAGGATATTCACAGATTCTCCCCGACAAACACAGGCAAAAGCACCTGCAGTTGAGCGATTATAAAAACAATGCAACTTTAATTGCTGCATTCTTTGCAAACGGATTAACTGAAAGCCGTACGGACGGCATGTTGAACTCCGCATGAATTAACTGAATTTCAGCGAGAATACAAATCATTAACCGGCAATATATTAATAGGAAAAAATATAAATTGTAACCGGCTAATAACCTGTCAAATGAGGAACAAAAAACAGCCGCAGAAATCTTCCGGCTACATGAAAGGACCTGACGGCCGCATTAAAACTATCATTATCTTTATAATACCGGAGTAACCGGTCGTCAAAAAGAATCCTTTTCCGGCCCGCCGGGTAAAATCATTGTGAAAAAAAATTGTGAAAAGTTGTAACATTTCTGACGTTAAATTGTCATACACTCAACCGACTGAACTAAATCAGGGCAGATGACAACAGCGGAGTACAACAGGTGCGTAGATGCACATGCCGACGGCGTTTACAGGTTTATCCTCAAAAACATAGGGGATGAAGAGCGCGCACGCGACATTGTACAGGAGTCATTTTCAAGAATGTGGGAGAAGTCAGGGGAAGTTTCATTTGAGAAAGCGAAATCATACCTTTTCACAACCGCCTATCACACCATGATTGATGACATCAGGAGGGAAAAGCGCAACAGCAGGCTGGATGAAGCCCGGTTTGACACATTGACGGTGAATCACGGGTTCAGCGACCTTCAGGAAGTGCTGAATGCCGCCCTGAACACCCTGCCGGAAATTCAGCGGGTTGTCATCACCCTGAGAGACTATGAAGGTTATCCTTATGATGAGATCGGAGAGATAACCGGGTTAAGCGAATCGCAGGTTAAAGTCTACATATACCGTGGGAGGGTTGCCCTTAAAAATTACATCGGCAGTCTCGACCGCGTCATCTGAAGCACCGCATTAAGTTATGGAAAGCAAAAAGATCAACAGGCAAAACTATGAGGAATATATTCCTGCTTACCTCGACGGAACCGCCGGTCCGGTTGAGGCTGCCGAACTGTTGCTGTTCCTTGAGCAGAATCCGGATATCAAAGAAGAAGTTGAAGGGATCAATGAAATTGTGCTGGGCAATGAGCCTCAAACCGGATATCCGTTCAAGGAGGCGCTGAAAGCAGACTTCGATCAGGATGCAGCACTTATCACTGAAGAGAACTACAATTACTATTTTATCGCGTTTCATGAAAACGACCTGTCAGAAACAGGCAAACGCAATGTTGAAACCTTCCTCAACGATCACCCAACGCTCAGGGCCGGCTTTGATCTTTTTGCCAGATGCAGGGTAACTGCCGACCAGGGAATTAAGTTTCCCGGTCGCGAAGAAATCAAAAAACCTGTCCCTTTAATCAGTATGGGCTTTATGCATTATGCTGTTCTGGCCGCTTCCGTACTGATCCTGATCTCAGTTTATCTAAGGATACAGCCTGAAGGAAAAGATGCCATCAGGGAAACCCTTGGCGGCTACGAAACCCCTGTTATTATTGAGCAACCGGCTGTCACTGGCATGCCTTCTGCTCATGATGATGAAACAGTTACTGCACCGGTAGAACAGGCAAATAAAAAGGTTCCGGAAATAAAGACTGCAAGCCCGGCTGCACCCGAAATACAAAGGCACCCCCCGCTTGAAAGGGTTCCCATGCGCGAAGGTAACTTAAATGTAAGTGAGCCGTTTGTCGGCAATGCCAGGGATTTATATTCCGGCCTGTATGAAGATATCCGCCTTTCTCAGGAGATATTGTTCGCGTATTACGAAGAAACAAACAGCGAGCCTGATGACAAAAAAGGGTTTTCAGCAGGGAGGCATTTACCCGGCCTGATCCGCGGCGGTGCGCAGGTTATCAATCAGGTTCCTGAATCGCTGAACGCCTGGATGCTGGCAGACCTGGGCATCAGCGGCTTCAATATGATCACCGATAACGAACTGAAACTCGAGAGGCAGATCAATCCTTCAGGCAAAACGGAAAACGTAAGGCTGCTTAACGGCGAAACCGCCTATTCGCTCCGCAGGAATCCGAACTAACCGGTATTCAGTATTTTTTTCAATCTCCGGTAATTTTTTCTGACATCAATTAATTGCAGGATATTATTGCAGATCAGGAATATGATGAAAAATAACTATCCGTTGTAACATTTCACCAACACAACCCGTCACAAAGAAAAACACAATCCAGAAATAATCTACCATGAAAAAGCTCACTACACTCAGCACAAAAGTCTTCGCGGCCGTTATGCTCGCTATGGCTACAGTTACGGCGGTTGCCCAGACAAACGGAAGCGGAAAACTGGTAAAACAGGACCGTGATCTTCCGGGATTTACCGAGATCGAAGCCGGAAGCGCCTTTTCTGTCAAATTATCCCAGGGCGATGTTATCAAAGTTACCGTGGAGACCGACGACAACTATCTGGACAAGATTGAAACGGTGGTTAAAGGCGACCGCCTTTACATCAACTCCATGGGGATGAAAAATCCTTCCGCAATGAGGGTTTATATCTCGATGCCGGATCTGAAACTACTGGACATCAGTGGTGCTGCAAGAATTGAATCTGACGGGGAAATAACCGGCGCCACCCTTGATGTTATTGCATCGGGCGCCTCAAAAGTCAAACTTGACCTGAACGTTGAGCTGCTGAATTCAAAGATCAGCGGGGCTTCCAAGGTAGACCTCAATGGCAATGCCTCTGTGCACCGCAGTGAGATCTCAGGTGCATCAAACCTGAATGCCCTGAACCTTAAAACCCTTACAACCAATGCCCTGGTAAGCGGCGCCGGCAAAGCCAGCATCTTTGCCAGGGATGAAATTACAGCCGACCTGAGCGGAGCAGGATCACTTTCCTATTTTGATAACGGTCAGCTTAATAAAATAAGTAAATCCGGAACACTTACCATTACCCCGCAAAACCCCGGCTCCGGGCCGTCTGAAGAAATCAGCGCCAGTGTTGAGGCAACCGATGCCGGTGATTCTACCATTGTAAAAATCGGCGACATTGAAGTATCCGTCCGGGAGGGAAATCCCACAAAAATAACCATCGGCGGATCAGAACTTGAGGTGGACGACAATGGCAATGTAAATTTTAAACGCAAAAAGCAAACCCGCTACGACGGCCACTGGGGTGGATTTGAACTGGGCGTTAACGGATATGTAAATAAGGACAGGCAGTTTGATATGCCTGAAGGATATGACTTTCTGGACCTGAGAATGGAAAAGTCAGTAAATGTAAAACTCAATTTCTATGAGCAGAACTTCAACCTGATTTCAAACAAGTTCGGGCTAACCACCGGTCTGGGCTTTGAATGGAACAACTACCGTTTCGATAATAACGTAGTACTTAAAAAAGAAGGGAACGATCTGATTGATGACTTTGACTCAAATCCCCGTGATTATACCAAGAGCAAGCTGGTGGTCAACTACCTGAACCTTCCTTTACTCCTTGAATATCAGACTAACAGATTTTCAAAGAAAAACTCTTTCCACATCGGCGCCGGCCTTCAAACGGGACTGAGAATAGGCTCCCACACCAAGCTGGTCTACCAGGATGACGGCAGGAAGAAAAAAGACAAGGATCCGGGCGACTACCACATCAATCCCTTCAAGTATGACCTGATGGTCAGGGTTGGCTGGGGCAAACTGAATCTCCACGCAAACTATTCTTTGAACACCCTTTTCAAAAATAACCGCGGTCCGGAACTCTACCCGTTTACCATAGGAATTGCCCTTGTAAGCTGGTAAAAACCGGAAGTGGTCTGCCCGATGCTGCCCCCTGAAAGGAGGCAGCATTTTTCGTTTCAGTAAAAAATATTATTTTTACAGACGCAAAAACAACTTCACCAGAAGGCTCGCGCAGACAGTGATTTCAATTTATTTAAAATTTCAGGTTTATGTCAGGACACAATAAATGGTCAACCATCAAACGTAAAAAGGGAGCGCTTGATGCAAAGCGGTCAAAGATTTTCTCGAGGATTATTAAAGAAATTACAGTAGCGGTTAAGGAGGGAGGGCCTGATCCTGACGGTAATCCCCGGTTACGGCTGGCCATTTCGAATGCCAAAGGAGCCAGTATGCCCAAGGAAAATATCACCAGGGCAATTAACAAGGGTTCTGACAAGGATGCTGCCAATTATATTGAAATCACCTACGAAGGGTATGCGCCCAACGGCATTGCGATATACCTTGAATGCACCACCGATAATCAGCAGCGCACCATCAGCAATATCCGTTCTTATTTCAATAAATTCGGCGGCAGCCTCGGAACCAATGGTTCACTTACATTTCTTTTCGACCGGAAAGGCGTTTTCAACATCCCCAAAGGCAGTATCAATATGGATGAATTTGAAATGGAAGTCATCGATGCCGGGGCTGAAGACATTCAGGTTGAAGACGAAATGATCACGGTAACCACTGCCATGGAAGATTTCGGGGCAATGATGAAGAAACTGGAAGAGCTGGGCATAGAACCCGAAAACGCGGAACTGCAGCGCCTGCCCAAAAACACGGTGAAGGTGGATAATGAGGCGGCAAAAAAGGTACTCAGGCTGATCGATCTGTTTGAAGATGACGACGACATCACCAATGTATTCCATAATCTTGAACTGACCGATGAACTGATGGAGGAGATGGAGTAACCGCTGAATTTTTCTTAACAACACTGAGGGTCGCCCTGAAAAGAGCGACCCTCAGTGTTGTAATGAGCCGGACAAACTACTTCAGGCTGCAGACAATCTCATAAGTATCAAGTGCAATTACCAACTCTTCATTGGTAGGAATTACCATCACCTTTACACGCGAATCATCTTTGGTAAGAATGGCTTCTTTTCCGCGCAGGCCTTCATTTTTCGCCTGATCGAACTCAAGACCCATAAATTCCATATCCTTTGTAGTAAGATGCCGGGTCATGGAATCGTTTTCGCCAACGCCGCCGGTGAATACAATGACATCCACCCCACCCATTGCGGCTGCATATGCGCCGATATACTTTCTGATGCGGTAGTAATACATTTCCAGCGTGACTTTTGCCCGTGCATTGCCTTCGGCGGCAGCATTTTCAACATCGCGCATATCGGAAGACACACCTGAGACACCCAGCATCCCGCTGTGTTTGTTTACGAGGGTATTGGCAATGGCGATATCAATTTCTTCCTTGTTCATAATCTGAATAAAGGCTCCGATATCGAGATCACCGGTGCGGGTCCCCATCATCAGGCCTTCAATCGGGGTCATACCCATGGATGTGTCGAGCGACTTACCGTTTTTGATGGCGGCAATGGATGCGCCGTTACCCAGATGGCAGGTAATGATCCTGAGATCTTCCAGTTTTTTCCCGAGTATTTCAGCGGCCCGCTGAGAAACATAGCGATGGCTCGATCCGTGAAAACCGTACCTGCGGATCCTATACTTCTCGTAAAGCGAATATGGAATGCCATACAGGTAAACATAGTCCGGCATAGTCTGATGGAAAGCAGTATCAAACACACCTACCTGGGGTATTTCGGGCAAGAGTTTGGTGATGGAATAAATACCCTTGAGGTTGGGAGGATTATGAAGTGGCGCAAGGTCGATACACTCTTCGAGCGCAGCAACCACCTCTGGCGTTATATAAACACTGCCGTTAAATTTCTCACCGGCATGAACCACACGGTGACCGACAGCCTGAATCTCATCAAGGCTCTTCATGCTGCCGTATTTTTCACTGATCAGGATTCCCAGAAGATATTCAATGCCTATCTGATGGTCCAGAATTTCCCCTTCCAGCTTAACTTCCGTGCCATCGTTGCGCGAATGTTTGATCAGCGAGCCCTTCAGGCCAATTTTATCCACCAGCCCTTTAGCCAGTACTTCTTTTGAAGGAAGATCAAAAAGCTGGTATTTTATCGATGAACTGCCACAGTTCAGTACTATTATCTTCATTGCATCATTATTTTAGTCAATTTAAAACTCGGATTTAAAGCTCTATCCCCTGCCCAGGTTTGTGATGGAACCTTTCTTAACGAGGCGTTTGTTGCCCTGATAAAGGTAAAAGCCCTCTCCAACGCGACGGCCTACCAGGTTGGCCCTCACCAGGCGTTTGAGAACCGGGGAAGGTTTATACTTGTGCTCCCCGAACTCGGCATAAAGATTTTCCATCCATTTGAGCACCTTGTCCAGACCGATTTTGTCGGCCATTTCAAAGGGGCCCAGTTGCAATCCGGAGGTCTCTTTCATGGTTTCATCAATATCCGAAACAGTAGCCACCCCTTCCATCAGGATTTCGCATGCTTCATTGATCAGCGGAACCAGCATACGCGTGCTGATGTTACCGGCGGATTCATTCACACTTATCAGTCGTTTCCCTATCAGAAGCGCCAGCTTGCTGACCACGGCATAAGTTTCATCGGTGGTATAAACCGAACGCACCGCTTCGATGATCTTGATTTTCCCGACCGGCGAGAAGAAATGCAATCCCATGGCGCGGCCCGGATTCTTCAGTACTGACGATATTTCCGAAATCATCAGGGTTGCGGTATTGGAAGCGATCACCGCTTCGGGAGAAACCACTGCCTCTATCTTTCTGAAGATATCCTGGCGAAGATCGAGACTGGTCCCTTTCTTTTTTGAGTTTACCGTTTCGAAAACGATATCGCAGTCGGCAAGCGTTGAATAATCGGTTGAGCCCTTGATCCGCGAAAGGATAAGTTTTTTCTCACTACCTGTAAGGCCCCATTTACTGATCCTGTCATCCAGCTGCTGCTCGATGCGCCTGAAAACTTCCGCGATGCGATCATCCGAAATATCAATAAATGCCACTTCTATTCCCGACTGACTGATGAGCACCGAGATCTCCTGACCCATAGTGCCGCACCCGACAACACCAACCTTCTGTATGCTGCCTTTCGGTTGCATTGATTTGCCCAGGCTAAAATCTTCTAATCTTTCTGACATTTTAATCTGATTTATGATGTTAAATATTAAAGACTTAATGGTTACATTCCTGCGCTCTGTGTGGCAGTGATGGCAACGAGGTTCACAATATCGCTTACCGAACATCCTCTGGAAAGATCATTGATGGGGGCGGCCATTCCCTGGAGCACCGGACCAATGGCTTCGGCTCCGGCCAGGCGCTGCACAAGCTTGTAAGCAATGTTTCCTGTTTCAAGGCTGGGGAAAACCAATACATTGGCTTTGCCGGCGATCAGGCTGCCCGGTGCCTTGTGAATCCCGACCGATTCAACGATGGCTGCATCGGCCTGTAATTCCCCGTCGATCTGAAGCCAGGGCGCTTTTTCCTTTGCAATGCGTGTAGCTTCAATCACTTTGTCGCAAAGGGCGTGTTTGGCGCTTCCTTTTGTAGAGAAACTAAGCATGGCAACCCTTGGCTCCAGTCCGGCGATAGATTGCGCGGTACGCGCAGTGGAAATGGCAATTTCGGCCAGCTCTGAGGCAGTGGGATCAGGATGAACGGCACAATCGGCAAAAACGAGGATATTCTCCGGTACGTAAGGATTATCCTTGAAAATCATCAGGAATGCTCCAGAAACCACACTGATTCCGGGCATTGTTTTGACAATCTGAAATGCAGGGCGCAACACATTTCCCGTTGAATTCATCGCTCCGGCGACCTCCCCGTCAGCTTCTCCTGCTTTGATCAGAAGCGTGGCAAGATAGAGCGGATCTTCGGTAAGAACAAGTGCTTCTTCATAGGTAAGCCCCTTGCTTTTTCTGATTTCATACAGCAATTCAGCATACTTTTCTTTATCCGGATTATTAAGGGGGTCAATAATCCGGGCGTTGGCTGTAAACTGCAAGCCCCACTCCTGACTTTTCCGTTCAATTTCGGTCTTGTTACCCAGTAGTATGATCCTGGCAAGCTTTTCTTTCAGAATGTAGTCCGCGGCCTTCAGTGTCCGCTCTTCGGTACCTTCGGGCAAAACAATGCACTTGCTGAGTTTCTGTGCATTCTCCCTTATGGTTTTCATTAAAGTCATGGGTAAAAATCAGGTTAGTATGAATGTTAAAAGGTGAAAATCAGGCGGCAAATTTAGAACTTAATCAGGAGGGTTCCTAAGCAATTCCATCATAATTTATCATAAAATCAACTGAATATTCTGTTGCAATCTCCCGGAAACAGGGCAGGCCTGTTTAACCCGGATTCAGCATTTGCTGATGCCTGAATGGACAGGTATTTTTAATCAGCACAATAATCCTTACGCTGAACAAACACTGAACCCGGGTTACCTTCAAAAAATCAGTAGTTCAACCCAACCGGGCTTTAAGTTGACTAATCCGGTTTTAAAATAATGCTCCTGCAGTTCAGTATGCATAAAGTGGGAGAAATTTAGATTAATTTTGCACCCCGGATGGCAGCTCAGAATTCTTACAACCAGCATCAGGGAAGCGTTACTCCCTTTTTGATTCAGCATGCCGATACAGTTCCTGCGGCGGACACTGTGCGAAGCTATTTCAGTTACCTGGAAGATAGTCTGAATCCCCCCCTGGCAGATACCGTGTTCAGGTTCGAGCTCAGCGAGATCATTCTCCCCGCGCCCGCCGCCGACAGTGCCGCCACCGGACCGGTCTATGATATGCCTCCTTTGTTAACGGTTCAACACCATCATGCCAAGCAAAAGGTCGAGCCCCTGGAGAGGACAGCGCAGGGATATGACTGGCTCACCATCCTCTTGCTGGTTTGTGTTGCAATCCTGGCCTGGATAAGGTTTTATAACACCAGGAGGCTGAGGCAGTTATTCCGGGCAGTTTACGCCCGGCACCATGTAAATCAGCTGGTGAGGGACGGCAACCTGAGCAGTGAGCGGATCACCTTCGGCCTCGGGCTGATTCTTGTTACCGGAGCGGGCACGTTGATATTGAAATTGTCAGGGGGCAACCTTAACGAAATGCTCGGGCTCAAAAGCTCATTCTTCACATTTATGGTTATTGCTGCAGCCCTGAGTCTGCTTTGGATGCTTAAACTCCGGGTGATCAAAGGGCTTGGCAGCTTATTCAGGACCAGACAGGCAGCCGACGAATACCTCCTGACAAATGTGTTGTTTAATATTGCTGCCGGCTTAATCGCATTTCCTATTATCATCGCATGGCACTTCAGTCAGCTTCAAGGGCTGCTGTATTTGATTCTGGCTATTTTTCTTATCGCCGCAGCAATGAGGATGTTAAGAAATATTTCAATCGGGTTGTCGGTGCAATCGTTTTCGGTTGTGTATTTATTTTTGTATCTTTGCACCCTCGAAATTTTACCGTTTCTGTTTGTGTATAAATTTTTCACAATACTAGACTGGTAAGCAATTGCGATAAAAACCCCGGAAGAAGTTATCCTAAGTAAAATTGTAAATTGCAGAAAAATTGAAGATTAAACAAGTACTTATTTCGCAGCCAAAGCCTGCCGAAATTGAAAAGTCGCCTTATTACGAAGTGATAAAGAAGCACAACCTTTGTGTTGATTTTCACAAGTTTTTTAAAATTGAGGGACTGAGTTCCATTGATTTCAGAAAAGAGAACAAGATCAGGCTTGCCGATCACACAGCCGTAATCTTCACCAGCAAGCATGCGGTAGATCACTTTTTCCGCCTGGCAGCAGAACTGCGGGCAGAGATTCCCGAAACGATGAAATATTTCTGCTCGTCAGAATCAACGGCTTATTATTTACAGAGATACATTCAATACAGAAAGAGAAAAATCTTCTTCAGTAACAAGGAAGCATCCGACCTTGTTGACATCATCAGGAAACACAAATCGGAAAAATACCTGCTCCCCTGTAACGAAGATCACAACAATGAGTTGTCGGATCTGCTTGACGTTCAGAAGATCGCCTACTCCAAAGCCGTTATGTACCGGACAGTTTCGGAGGATATGACTTTTCTTGACCTAGACAAATACGATTTAATGGTATTTTTCAGTCCGGCCGGAATAAAATCACTTTTTAAGAACTTTCCGGGCTTTACACAGGGTGAAAAAATCATCGGCGTTTTCGGACATACAACTGCTGAGGCTGCTAAAGAGGCCGGGCTGAATGTGATGATTGAAGCACCTACGGTCACAGCTCCCTCAATGGCAAAAGCCATTGAACAGTATTTAGCAGCCAACAACAAATCGAAGTAAGCAGAAGCTCCTGTTACCCGGGGCCTTCCTTACTGCCATCATACATGCAATGGCCGTTGCTATGCAAACATTTAAGAAAAACGAACGTTTATGCAGTGCAACAGAAATAGACAGGCTATTTCGTGAGGGCAAATCCCTATTCAGGCATCCACTCAAACTCATCTGGCTACCCGCAGCCTGGGAAGGGCCTCCGGTCGTTAAAGTAATCATCAGTGTCCCGAAACGCAACTTCAGGCATGCGGTATCCCGTAACCGGATCAGGCGCATAATCAGGGAGTGTTACCGGAAAAATAAATGGATATTGTCAGAGGGCCTGGGTGATCAGAAGTGCACACTCGGCCTGGTATTTGCAGGCAAAGAAATTCCTCAGTATATCAAACTGGAGCCGATAATAATTCAATTGTTTCAGCGTTTAATTCAGGAATATGAAAAAGCTGCTGGTTAACATAATGGTTGGGATGATCCGGTTGTACCAGGGGGCCATTTCGCCCTATCTTCCGCCATCGTGCCGTTACACGCCAACGTGCTCTCAATACGGAGTGGAAGCATTGCGTAAACACGGGCCGCTGAAAGGCGGCTGGCTGACGTTGAAAAGAATACTTTCATGCAATCCGTGGGGCGGAAGCGGCTATGATCCTGTCCCATGAAAAAGTTCTTTAACCCGATAAAGATGATACAGATTTACAAAGCACTGATCAGCATCACAATATCCCTGGCGCTGGCATTCACGGCACAGGCACAGATAACTTCTTCGAGCTTCGAGATATCGAAAAATCTTGACATTTTCGCAACCATGTATAAAGAGCTCAACAACAACTATGTTGATGAACTTAATCATGGCGAACTGATCAAGACCGGGATAGATGCCATCCTGGAAAAACTTGATCCTTATACCGTTTTTATTTCGGAAGCAGAAATTGAAGATTTCAATTTCATGACCACCGGTCAGTATGGCGGCATCGGCGCCCTGATTCACAAACAGGGCGATTTCATCGTGATTTCGGAGCCATACGAAGGATCTCCGGCCATGAAGGCCGGACTGCTGCACGGTGACCGCATCCTTAAAGTAAACGATAAAGATACCAGGGGTAAGTCAGTGAGTGATGTCAGCAGTGTGCTCAAGGGACAGCCCGGCACGAAACTGAAGGTTCTTGTTGACCGCGACGGAGAAAAATCCCCGCTCGAAAAAGAGATTATCCGTGAAAACGTGTCCATACCCAATGTAACGCACTCAATGATGCTCAGCGATGGAACAGGATACATCAAGTTAAGCGGTTTTACCCAGAACTCCGGTAAAGAGTTTAAGGAAGCTTTTCTTAAACTGAAGGAGGGCGGGAACATGAAAGGGCTTATCATTGATCTGCGCGACAACGGAGGCGGGCTGATGAACGAAGCGGTAAACATTACCAATCTTTTTGTAAAAAAGGGAGAACTGGTAGTAAGTACAAAAGGTAAGTCACCCGACAGGAATAAGTCCTACAAGACTTTTATTCAGCCCGTTGACACCGAAATTCCGCTGGTAGTGCTGGTAAACGCATTCAGCGCTTCTGCCTCCGAGATCGTTGCCGGTGCACTTCAGGACCTCGACAGGGCTGTGATCATCGGAGAACGGACTTTCGGAAAAGGCCTGGTGCAGAATATTATCCCGCTGAGTTATAATACCCAGATGAAGGTAACGGTGGCAAAATATTATATCCCCAGCGGCCGTTGCATTCAGGCCATTGACTACGGCCACAAAGACAGCACAGGCCGCTCGGCCAAAATACCCGATTCGCTGATCAACACCTTTAAGACCAGGTCGGGAAGGCTGGTTTATGACGGCGGTGGTATCATTCCCGATATTCTTACCGAACAACCGATGCTGAGCAATATTTCCATGAGCCTGATCAGCCGGTACCTGATTTTTGATTACGCCAATAAATTCAGGCGGGAGCATACCACCATCCTCCCGGCCGGTGATTTTACCATCACCGACGAAATCTACACCGATTTCGTCGGCTGGCTTCAGGATAAGGACTACGATTATACTACCCGCAGTGAAAAAATGCTGAGTGAACTGAAAAAAACCGCAGAATCAGAAAAGTATTTCGATGAGCTGAAAAACGAGTTTGAAATGCTGCAGTCGAAAATGATGCACAATAAGCAGGCAGACCTCAATAAGTTCAGGGATGAAATTAAATCTTTGCTGCGCAACGAAATTGTATCAAGGTATTATGCCCAGAAAGGGCGGGTTGAAGCTGCAGTCACTGAAGACATGGAAATCAAAAAGGCTATTGAAGTGATTGGTAATCAGCAGGAATACAAAACCATCTTAAGCGGCACAGACATCACATCCAAATCCAAATCATAAATCGGAGAGCACCGGAAAAATGGCTGGTTTATCAAAGATCACCATGAAGATCAACACCGATGCATCATCGTTGATGTTCTATGCATTGGTGTTGCTTGCCATTTCCATCCCCCTTTCCGAATTCGGCATGAGTATTTCGCAGTTCATCCTCCTTGGAATCTGGGTATTCCAGGGAAGCGGGACTCATGCGACAGGGGATTACGGTGATAAAGGAAAGATAAAGCGGATGCTGTTCAGCATCAGGAATACCTGGATGAGCCTATCGGGAAAGTTCAGGATGTTGTTCAACAATCCGGCTGCCATGGTTGTGGTATCACTGTATCTTCTTCATGTTGCCGGCACCCTTTACTCCTCTGACCTGAATTACGCCCTGAAGGACCTCCGTATTAAACTTCCGCTGCTGAGCATACCGGTAATCCTTGCCACATCTCCCGGGCTTTCCGCTGAAAGGTTCAGGAAACTCATGACTTTCTTTACGCTTGCCGTTTTTACAGGAACACTTGCTAGTACTTATGTGTTGCTGACAAAGAATGTGAGCGACCCAAGGGATCTGAGTATTTTTATTTCACATATCCGGTTCAGCCTTACCATTTGCTTTGCCATATTCATACTTATCTACTTCCTGATTCACAAAAAATACAACCATAAGCTATCAAAGTACATTATCACGGCCGGAATTCTTTGGTTTCTGCTGTTTCTCTTTATCCTGGAATCGATCACAGGTATATTCATCACTGGATTACTGACGCTTATATTCCTGGGGTATTATATTTTTACCGTGAGGGGACAACTCCTGAGGCTATCTGTGGCTGTTGCAGGTATCCTATTAACAGTTGCTTCCGTTTATTATTTCAGATCCTTTGTAAAGGATTTTACCAGCGCCAGCCCGGTTGATTTTTCCACTCTTGACAAGTACACCGAATTCGGCACCCCCTATATTCATGATACCTGTACGTATGGTATCGAGAACGGGCAATTTGTCGGGCTTTTCCTCTGCCCCACTGAATTGAGACATGAATGGAACAAGCGCAGCAAACTCAGTTATGACGGGGCTGATAAAAAAGGTCATGAATTGAATTACACCCTGATACGATTCCTGCACTCTAAAGGCTACCGGAAAGACGCACGGGGGGTCAGGAAACTCACCGATGCTGAAGTCAGGCATATAGAAAATGGGGTGGCCAACGCCGATTACCTGGAAAACTTTAACCTTAAATCACGATTTGAGCAGATCGCCATGGGTTATTCCAATTACATCAGGCATGGCGACCCTAATGCATCTTCGGTAATGCAGCGTTTTGAATACTGGAAAACTTCAATCCATATTGTAAAAAAGCATTGGCTTACAGGAGTCGGAACCGGTGACCTTAACGATGCTTTTTTCAAAGCTTATAATGAAACCGGATCCAAACTTCAGGAGGATTACAGAAAGCGGTCGCACAATCAGTTTCTTGCAATTTTCATTGCTTTCGGCGTTTTCGGCCTTGCATGGTTTCTTTTTACCCTGATCTACCCCGCCATCAAACTTGGCAGATTCAGTGACTATTACTATGTGGTATTCTTTATCATTATTTTCATGTCCATGCTCACGGAAGACACCCTGGAAACGCAGGCAGGAGCGACTTTTTTCGCCTTTTTCAACGCCCTGCTGCTATTCGGACGTCGCCGGAATAACGATGACCGGACTGACTGATTCTGTTATCGGATGTTAATAAAATAAAATACTTAAATTAGCGGCTGAAATGCCTCCCTGCTATGGAAGAAAAGAATATTACCCTGCGCTTCAGATTATCAGATGATGCGGGTGATCTTGAAAATGCCGACAAAGTCCTGTTGGAAAAAGCACGGCAGTCAGCCCTGGATGCCTATGCGCCTTACTCAAGGTTCAGGGTGGGAGCGGCTATCCGGCTGGATAACGGCATGATCATCACGGGGAATAATCAGGAAAACGCGGCCTACCCATCGGGATTGTGCGCGGAGAGGGTTGCGCTTTTTGCCGCTTCTGCCCAGTATCCGGCATCTGTTATTGAAGCAATTGCCGTCACCATTGATACCGATAAGCATGAAATCATTCAACCGGTTTCCCCTTGCGGAGCCTGCCGGCAGGTACTGGCAGAGTATGAGCACAGGCAGGGTAAAGAGATCAGGGTAATATTTTCGGGCGAAACGGGCAAAACGGTCACTGTTGATGGCATGAACAATCTGCTTCCCATGACATTCACGGCCAACAACCTGAAAAAGAGCAAATAAACACTGCAGGTGCCCTGTGCGTGCTTTCATCGGAAAAATTCACAGACTTCCAAACAGGCTGGATTGCGATCATATCCGGCCAAACTTTTTGCCACCACGCCCTGTTATATAGATCACAATTCTGAAATTAATCATGAAATCATGAAAAGAACACTTTACATTCTGACCCTGTTTATTACGCTCTCCGCCATGCGAAGCGACCTCCCTGCCTATAAATTATACAATGCAAAAGGAAAATCAGTAGAATTCGGCAAATTGGTAAAAGCAGCTTCAGATGTCGATATTGTGCTTTTCGGAGAACTTCACAACAATCCTGTTTGCCATTGGCTGCAACTTGAGCTGACCAGGGCCCTGTACGAAAAGCACGGGGATAAACTGATGCTGGGCGCTGAGATGTTCGAGGCAGACAATGCATTGATCATCAATGAATACCTCTCAAAAAAGGTCAACGACAGAAATTTTGAGTCCGAAGCAAGATTGTGGCCAAATTACAAGACAGATTATAAGCCTTTATTGGTTTATGCAAGGGATAACGGAATTCCGTTTATCGCGACCAATATCCCGCGCCGCTATGCTTCTCTGGTAAACCGTGAAGGATTCGAAGGATTATCGGCATTAAGCCTGGAAGCACTGCAATATATTGCCCCATTGCCACCGGCCTATGACCCTGAATTACCCGGCTATAAAGGAATGATTGAAATGATGGGCGGTGCCGGCGGGCACGTCAATGAGAACCTGCCCAAGGCCCAGGCAATCAAAGATGCCACCATGGCGCACTTTATCCTGAAGAATTTCTCAAAAGGAAAGCTGTTTGTGCACTTCCACGGAACTTATCATTCCGACAATTATGAAGGCATTATGTGGTACCTGAAAAATCAGAACCCGGACCTTAAAATTCTTACCATAAAAAGCGCGGAGCAGGCTTCGGTTGACAGCCTCGAAGAAGCAAACTCAGGAAAAGCGGATTTTACACTGGTGATCCCTGAAACAATGACCAAAACCCATTAAGTGTCAGGCCACAAAGGTATAATTAAGGTTAACCACAAAATTCCAGATGGTGACTACGCCTATGGCCAGGAGTTTGGCAAAATAAAAATTAAATTTTGCCTTTGACACCAGGGCCCACAGCACCAATGTATTTATCAGCAGCCCTATCAGGGAAATCAGCAGAAACCGGCCGTATTCAACGGCAATTTCCGGGTTGTTGCTGTGAAATGTCCAGATGCGGTTAAGGTAATAATTGCTGCTGGCTGCGATGGTAAAGCCAATCGCGTTGGAAACGTACTTCTGGATTTTAAGCCATTCTTTACAGATGTATGTAAATCCGAAATCGACGAAAACACCGGAAAAACCAACAGCACCGAATTTAACAAACTTGTACGCTACTTCTCTTGTAAAAATATCAACCATAACAAGACAACTATTGCTTCAACCTTTCAATTTAGATCACAGTTGTACGATCAGGATTTCGCGGCTTCCGTTTCTGATGACCTCAATATTCACCCTGTCACCGGGGTTCAGTTTACCCATACGGCCCATGTAATCATATACATTGGCCACCGGCAATCCGTTGATGGCCACGATGATGTCGCCCTTTACCATTCCTGAAAGTGCCGCGGGCCCGTCTTTCCTTACACCTTCCACCTTCATACCGCCACTGGTTTCGGCGCCCGAAACATCCGGCATAATGCCCAGGGTAACTTTCAGGTTGCGGCCATAATGTCCGGCCTGTTGGCGCGAACCGGATTCACTGAATACAGGTGCCGGGGTCAGCCTTGAGAGCTCCTTTATCAGGGAGGCGACAAAATCTGTCACCTGCTGCTGTCCGGCAGCATTGATGCGTTCGGGAAGATCGAAAGGAGTATGATAATCAGCATGCGCTCCGGTAGAAACAAACAAAACAGGGATTCCTTCCCCGTAAAAAGCGGCATGATCCGAAGGCCCGTAGCCATCCGGTGAGCGCTTTACTCCGAACGGCCTGTTTGCGGAGACGATATCCAGCAGTGAATCAGCCACTGTGAAAGTACCTGTTCCGGAAATGGTCACAACCGGGTCATCCTTCTTCAGCCGTCCAACCATATCCATATTGATCATGGCTTTTACAGATTTCAGGTCCACCGGCGATTCCGAAACAAAATGCCTGGCGCCAAGCAGTCCCATTTCTTCAGCACCAAAAGCCACAAATAAAATGCTCCGGCCAGGATTGACACCCGGTGCTCCAAACAGAGCGGCCAGTTCAATAAGGGAAGCCACGCCTGAAGCATTGTCATCGGCGCCTCCGTGCACCGCCGTGGTATCAATCATGCGTGAACCCGATCCCGGGCCGCCCATACCCAGGTGATCGTAATGGGCACCAATGACGATAAACTCATCTTTCAACAGAGGATCACTCCCGGGGATCACAGCAATTACATTACGGCTTGTCACCTTGCTGCGAATCACTTCCGTAGTTACGGAGACTTCAACGTTTCCGGCAAAATTGATGCTTTCACGTCCGGAAAGCATAGACTTCTCCAGGGAATCAACTGCGGAGCCGGGCAATCCCAGCAGAAAGGCTGCCAGATTGCGGGTGATGCTGACTACAGGAATTCCTGCATCTGAGACCGATTTATCGAATGCGATATCAATGGTACGATCCGAACGTTCGATGGATGAAGGAGAAACCAGCAGCAGACCGGCTGCGCCACGGTCGCGGGCGCTCAGGGCTTTTGCCCTGTCGGTAGCAAGGGGAATAAAGGCGCTGTTTGGATTTTCAGGCTCCGGATCTCCCCGCAGGGCCATTACCCATTTATCGCGGACATTGATGCCGGAAAAATCATCCCATTCCAACTCCCCGCTTGTTCCGGCAATCCCAAACCCGGCAAAAACCAGGGGTGCAGCAGCGCCGGCAGAAGCGGAAAAAGAAAACGGCTGAAAATCCTTTTCAGGCGTGAATATTCTGCCACCGGCCGCAAAGGCGTTTTTTTCACCGGCCTTTACATCAGCTACCAGGCTGAAATACTGGTATCCTTCATGCAGCATCAGCGTTGCACCGGCAGCCCTGAACTGTTCCCGGATATATGCTGCAGCCACAGAATCACCAGGGGTTCCGGCTTTACGTCCTGCAAGTTGCTCTGAGGCAAGGTATTCAATGTGTTTCAGAAGCCTGTCGGGCCGGCCGGCAGTTTCCTGTGCCGAAAGACGGAAAACGCCCAGCACAATAAAAACCGCAATAAATCGGGAGGTTATGTATTTCATTCAGATTTAAATCAAATTATTACAATGGTAAGGTATGCAAAAGTAAAAAAAAACCGGTCAGGATTACCTGTGTGACTTTGCCGGATATCAAAATGAGAAAAGCCGGGAAGTCCCCGGCTCTCTCTATATCTAATTACGGGCAGAAAGAATGGCTATTGTGAAGCGACCCTGAAACTTCCTGATCACCAGTTTAATTGAGCTGAAATTCCTCGCGAAGCTGGCTCACCCATTTTGAAATCCGTTCCTCGGTAAGTTCAGGTTGACTGTCTTCGTCAAGGGCCAGGCCAACAAATTTGCCATCTTTTTCGGCTGTTGAGAAATAATACGAATATCCCTTGGTAGGCCAGTAACCGACCACGTTTTCCTTGAACGGCAAACGGCAAAAGACGGTTCCCATTCCATCCACAAAACTCTCAGGGTATTCTACCTGGTCGCCGAGGCCAAAAATAGCAATCTTTTTATCTTCAATTTTCGCTTCAGTCAGCACATCGATAAAGCGTTCCCAGTCCTGATGCATCTCCCCAATGCCCCAGGCAGAAGTACCCAGGATCAGGTAATCGTACTTTTCAAGGTCTTCACGTGTGGCTGAACTAACATTATGGTATTCAACCTGGCCTTTACCAAAGTTTTTTCCAATATACTGGGCAGCTTTATGCGTACTCCCTTTGGGGCTTCCCCCATAAAAAATTCCAATTTTTCCCATTTGATCACTCCTTGTCGTTAAGAAGGAAACTTATTAGCGGGCGCAAATATAATCGTGAACAATCATTAATGCAAATCTGAACATAAGAACCATTTGCTTTGCATCTATTTGACATCCAGCATATTGAATTAGTGTTAATTGTACAACTAGTCCCTGCTCAGATAGTTAGCATCCTTTAAACCTCTGAAAGAAAAATTTGTTCAATCAGTGCAGCCGGTTTATAATCAGGCATTTTGGTTTGAGCGACAGAAAGAATTATTAAAGATATCAAAATCAGCAGCCCGGCAGATTTCCGGAAACACGTTGCCAATAACCCCCGGTCCGGCAGCATGATGGAATCGGGATATCCCGGTGATTCCATCAACATTCGTCATGATCAGAAGCAACTTCCGCAAAAGGATATGATACATATCAAAACCTTTTCTACTTTTGTGCTTCTTTTGCAGCCAACCAATTACCGGAAAATTTGTTAATTGTATAAATCCTTCAGCATGAGAAAATCATTAACCCTAATCCCCGCATTGCTGTTTATGGTGTTCAACCTGAGTGCACAGGAAAACCAACGGGTAAACGATGAAAAATCGGGCAGGGAAATCCTTATCGGAACCGTTACCCGCGAAGGCCTTGCCGGGATGGGCGACTGGTTTTTTGAGGAATATAACCAGTATCAACCGGACACCATGGTGGTGGAGCATTTAACGTTTCACAGCAAGGATTATCCATGGGTATTTATAGCCCTTGGCACGTGGTGCAGCGACAGCCGGGAGCAGGTGCCGCGTTTTATGAAAATTCTTGACCAGCTTGAATATCCTGCCGACAGGATTTTCATGGTTGCAGTTGACAGGGATAAAAAGGCAAAGGAATTCTGCATAGGCGATTACGACATTCAGCTTGTCCCGACCTTTATTTTTACAAGGGAGGGCGAAGAGATCGGCCGGATCATTGAAACTCCTGTTGAATCGCTTGAACGCGATTTTATGAACATCCTCAACGGCAGGGCTGCTGCCCCGCGCAATTGATTCAGGGCCGAACAATAATATCAGGATGGAACTTTTTAACACAATCCGGGAAACCCGCGGTTTCGCAGGATCATTGAGGGAAAACGGGCTTAAAATAGGCTTTGTCCCTACCATGGGAGCCCTGCATGAAGGACATCTGTCGCTGGTGCGAAAAGCCGCATCGGAAAATGATGCCGTGCTGGTGAGCATTTTTGTAAATCCGATACAGTTCAACAATCCGGAAGACCTTAAAAAATACCCCAGAAACCTGGAACAGGACCTCAGGCTTCTGGAACCGGAAGGCTGTACCGCCGTATTTGCGCCTGAAGTATCGGAAATGTACACAGGAGAAGAGCAAAAGCAGTTTGATTTCGGCCCCCTCGCCCTGGTGATGGAAGGCGCCTTCAGGCCCGGACATTTTAACGGCGTTGCCGTGGTTGTCGACAAGTTGTTCAACATTGCCGTGCCTCACCGCGCCTATTTCGGGGAAAAAGATTACCAGCAGCTGCAGATTATCAAAGAACTCGCCAGAATGGAGCATCCAGGCATTGAAATTGTCCCCTGCCCCATCAGCCGGGAATCCGACGGCCTGGCGCGCAGCTCGCGGAATGAAAGGCTAACAGCCGAAATGCGAAAAGCCGCACCCTATATCCACCTGGTGCTGGAAGAAGCGAAAAATCTTGCCGGTAATCACACAGCAGAGGAGATTATAAAATTCGTTACCTATAAATTTGAAAGTCATCCCCTGCTCAGGCTGGAGTACTTCTCAATTGCCAACGGAGAAACCCTTCAGCCGGTAACCGGGAAAATTTTGACGGGCGACCGTGCCTTTATCGCTGTGTTTGCCGGCGAGATAAGGCTGATTGACAACATTCGATTAATTTGAGTACTTTTGCACCGCTATGACCATAGAGATTTTGAAATCGAAAATCCACAGGGCCACCATCACCGAAGCCAACCTTCATTATATCGGAAGTATCGGCATCGACGAGGACCTTATGGAGGCAGCCAACCTTATTGAATTTGAAAAAGTTCAGGTACTGAACATCAACAACGGTGAACGGCTCGAAACTTACGTAATCAAAGGGGAAAGGGGAAGCGGAATGATTTCGCTCAATGGCGCTGCCGCACGTAAAGCCGTCGCCGGCGACCTGATCATCATTGCCGCATTCGCCCAAATGACCCCGGAAGAAGCCAGGCTTTTCAAACCGGCCATCGTATTCCCCGACAGCAAAAACCGCCTCGTGTAAGCCACCTTGAAAAAAAACCTCCGAAATATCCTCCGTTTCGCGTTTTTCCTGAGTATCGGGGTTTTCTTTATCTGGCTTTTCATGAAAAACCTGAGCCCGGACCAGAAAAAGGAAATATTTGAATCATTCCGGCAGGTTAATTATTCCTGGATTGTTCTTGCTTTTGTGCTGGGTATCTTCAGCCATATCTTCAGAACCCTGAGGTGGAAAATCCTGATGGAGCCCATGGGCTACCACCCGAAGACCAGCAATGTATTTATGGCTGTAATGATCGGCTACCTTGCCAACCTTGCCCTCCCAAGGCTCGGAGAAGTGAGCCGCTGTGGCATACTCACCCGGTATGAAAAAATACCCTTTAATAAATCTTTCGGTACCGTGATTACCGAGCGGGTGATCGATATGCTCAGTTTTTTATTGCTGTTCTTATTATTGATTATTACCCAGACGGGTAAAATCCATACGTATATTGAGCAAAAAATTTACTCACCCCTTCAGGATAAATTCAATTTTGACTTAACCAGCGGCAGTTACATAACCTGGATGGTTCTCATTTTTATGTTTGCCGGATTGCTCGCAGCCTTTATAATCTACAGAAACTTCAGGCACACCGCTTTTTATAAGAAGATATACAACCTTCTTTCAGGGCTGCTGGAAGGAATGCGGTCACTGACAAGGATCAGGAAGCCCTTGATTTTTCTTGTATACACCATTGCCATATGGGTTCTGTATCTGCTGATGGCCTGGGTGGTTTTTTTCAGCCTGGAGGAAACGTACGGGCTGGGGCTTGATGCCGGTTTAACCGTGCTGGTTTTCGGTTCCATAGGGATTATGATCGTGCAGGGAGGAATTGGAATTTATCCGGCCATTGTTGCAGAAACCCTGTTCTTATGGAATATCCCTGAAACCAGGGGTTACGCCATGGGATGGCTGATATGGGCCTCTCAAACCATTATGATTATTATTGCGGGGGTATTTTCATTAATTTTACTACCTGTTTTAAACAAGAGAATTAATGACAAAACCGGAAGTCATCCAGCGCAAAATACTGAAACAGCCTGAGCTGGACCGCCTGCTCGCTTACTGGCGTTTCATGGATCAGAAGATTGTTTTCACAAACGGGTGCTTCGACATTATTCACCTGGGTCACATCGACTACCTGGCGAAGGCCGCAGCATTGGGCAACAAACTCGTTATCGGTCTGAACACCGATGCCTCCACCCGCAGGCTGAAAGGACCTCACCGTCCCATCAACGACGAAAATGCCAGGGCCATGATCATGGCCTCGTTCAGTTTTGTGGATGCCGTTGTGTTGTTTGATGAAGACACCCCTTTCAACCTGATCAAAACCATACAGCCGAATATCCTGGTCAAGGGGGCCGATTACCGCGCAGAAGATATCGTAGGATATGACATCGTGAAAGCAAAGGGCGGGAAAGTGGAGACGCTTGAATACCTGCCCGGTTACTCTACCAGCCTGATTGAAAAGAGAATCAGGGAAAGGGAATAATGCGAATTTTTTCCACAGAGGAATCAAAAAAAACGGCAGGCTATCCTGCGCCTGAATCTCACTGACGATTTTATTCACCGCAATCTGCATTCCGGGTGCGGCAGATAAAGTGATTGATAATAATAACCGGTAAATCGCATGGCCAAAACACGAACTGCTTTTTTCTGCCGCAACTGCGGCGCACAGTCGCCCAAATGGATCGGCAAATGCCCTTCGTGCGGAGAGTGGAACACCTATATCGAGGAGGTTATCCAGCGCCTGGAGCCCGGCGCTCCCGTTCTGGCCACATCCCGTAAAACGGCTGTACCCACCCTGATCACCGAGATTGAGTTCAGCAGCGAAAGCAGGATTGACACGCACAACCAGGAACTGAACAGGGTACTCGGCGGCGGTCTGGTACAGGGAAGCGTTATATTGGTCGGAGGTGAACCGGGTATCGGAAAATCAACCCTGATGCTGCAGGTGGCATTGACCATGCCCGGCACAAGGGTGCTCTATGTTTCAGGTGAAGAGAGTGAACAGCAGATCAGGATGCGGGCAGAACGTCTGGGTATGGGCAAAAACGAATGCTACATCCTCACGGAAACCTCGACAACCGGCATATTGAACCATATTGCCGGACTGAATCCGGGGGCGGTCATCATAGACTCCATCCAGACCCTTACCAGTGAAAGTATTGATGCCTCGGCAGGAAGCATTTCGCAGATCCGCGAAACCGCATCAGAACTCCAGCGCTTTGCAAAAACCGCGAACGTACCGGTTTTCCTGATCGGACATATAACCAAGGAGGGATCGCTGGCCGGGCCTAAACTGCTGGAGCATATGGTCGATACCGTGCTCCAGTTCGAGGGCGACCGCAATTACGGGTATCGCATCCTGAGGTCTGTGAAAAACCGTTTCGGCAGCACGTCTGAGCTGGGAATCTATGAAATGCAGGGCGATGGGCTCAGGGAAGTTTCAAATCCTTCTGAAATCCTGATTACCCAGCACGAGGAACCTGTCAGTGGTACAACCGTGGCGGCGACCATCGAAGGGTTGCGCCCTATGCTGATCGAAACACAGGCCTTGGTGAGCACGGCCGCTTATGGTACGCCACAGCGTTCCTGCACGGGTTTCGACACCCGCAGGCTCAACATGCTGCTGGCCGTACTCGAAAAACGCAGCGGATTCAAACTGGGTGCTAAAGATGTATTTCTGAATATTGCCGGTGGCCTGAGGGTAGATGACCCGGCAACAGACCTGGCAGTGGTAAGCGCTGTGCTATCGTCAAGTATTGACATTCCCGTCAGCTCGAAGACGTGCTTCGCCGCTGAAGTCGGGCTTTCGGGCGAAATCAGGCCTGTGACCCGCGTGGAACAGAGGGTTTCGGAAGCCGAGAAACTTGGCTTCGAAACCATTGTAATTTCAAAACTTAACCTGAAAGCGGCCAAGAGCCAGGCAAAAAAAATAAAAATCCAGCCCGTAGGTAAAGTGGAAGAGGTTTTCAGATTGCTGTTCGGATAAACATTTTACCTCTGCTCCCTCTGTTTTCCGACTTTCATAAA
>CAZDBX010000002.1:0-45568 GCA_964503805.1 uncultured Lentimicrobium sp.
TCAGGTTAACCGTATCGGCAAGCGACGACCTGCTGGCAAGGGAATTGGTGAGGTATAGCTCCTCCTCATCCATCCGCCATTGAATCTTATCCATATAACAGATATACTTGCTCAGCGGCAACGCGATGCGTACGCTCTTTCCCTGTGTGCCAAAAGAGGCAGACTTGGTCCTGAAATCAACTTTTCCCGGATATACTTTCGCCATCAGCGACAGACTGGGACGATCGGGGTAATAAAGCCTGAAATCCGTGGTGTCAGTGGTAAAGGATTGGTTGCTGAAGACGAAAGTTCCAGATCCGATATCCGCATTATCCAACCGGCTCTGCCCCCTGCCGAGCAAGCCGGCCGAGGTGAGTGAGAGCGTTCCGCTGTGCAACGATTTCTCATTGTACATGGTAAAGAAGTCTTTATCCGAAATTGTATTCAGCCGCATTACATCAAGATACGGCAGCCAGTACTGATGTACTTTCTCCGCAGTAACTGCCGGAAAAGCCGGAGGGCCGGATTGCTCCTTGATTGTAAAACTCTTCAGGTCTGCAACCAGTGAATCCGGATAAAACATGAAACGGTCGGAAGCCGAGGTGGATGTCATAAAATCCAGTATCCCCTTCCCCTCCAGTCCGTTATTGCTCAATCTGATGCTGTTAAAAAAATCTGCCCTCCCTTCATAGACCGGCATTCCGGCATCCGGTAGCTGACGCGTGAAGCCCAGGGAGTAATCGCTCATCACCCGAAGGGGCTCCCTGATATCCGGCATAATTCCTCCGGAATACAGATGTCCTTCAAACTTAAGGCCTTCGGTAGTAAAACTGTTCAGGCTGTCGAGGGTAAACGGATACAAGGTGTAGTAGAAGTTATCCCTTTTATAAACCCCCTTTTCAACCCGGTGCTGATCGTAGTACACATAAGCATCATTCTCACTGATAAACACAGGGTAAGCAGGAAACTTTGCAAGTCCGGACTTATTCTGGGGATCATCAATCAGAAGTTCCCCGCTCAGGTTAGCAAGCACATTTTTAACAACAACCTGATCGATCTGTTTCGTTTTCTTCGAAACTGTATCCACCTTAAAGGAGATGGAATCAATCTGAGGCATGCTCAACTTGAACTTATCATATTCGAAAGAGCTCTTGTTGGCGAAAAAGTCAAAATAACCTGCCCTGACGAGACCGGTAAAAACAAAATCACGGTTTTTCCGCAAAAGAATCTCCTTGTCGCGGGGATAAATATAAACCGCCTGGGAATCGCTGATAGACACCTGCGACACCCCCTTGATGCGAAGGTCAAAAGTATTGAGATTCAGCACAGCATTGCTTGTCCGGTTAACCTGCGAACTGATCTGTATTACGTCGTAGTCTTTTTTCTTACTCCTCGCGTTGAGGTAGTCGAACAGGCGATCATTTACCTCTATCCGTTCATTATCAAGATTATAGATAATATAACCGGCATTCGACAGGTTAATGACCATGACCTTAACCTGCTCGATGGGTTTCTGCATGTATTCTGTCAGTTCCGTCAGATAAAACGATCTGGATTTCCGCCGTTCGGTAAAATTGTAGACCACGTTGATCGGGTTGAGTTCATCTATCCCCTGCAAACGGTGGTACCTGGCCTCGGAATAAAAATTGGATGATTCAAAAACGGCATCCCCGGTTTGCTTAACGCCCCTGAGCATCTCGAAGTTCATACTGTCGGCGCCCATGGGATAATAGAGCGCCTCAAAATACATGTCAACCCGGTGATAAGAGTTAAAAAACGGGCTTGCAGAGGCCCCTTCGCCTGACCGCAGCAACAGCACTTCCTTATTTTCATCGATATACCGTAGCTGAATGCCGGGATGGAAAATTGAGTCAGCCTCATGATAGATGGTGGCTGCGGCCCGTTGAGATGCGATCCTGTCGGGACGGATGACGAAACTCCGGGAAGTCAGTTTAATAAATGGCGAGCCTTTCCGGTTGATCCAGATGGTGGCATCCCTGTCGCCGTATCCTGAGCCAATGATGCGGGGACCTTCAAGGGTAAAGCCTCCCCGGTAGTTCATATCTTTGAAAACCTCTCTGATCTCAATGTCTGTCTGATAGGAAACAAATCTGGGAAAGGTAGCCCGGTCGGCAGAAACTCCGACCAGAACCCTGTCTTCAAATTTACCGGTCAAGGGAAAGCTGAAAAAGTCTTTGTGATAAAAATTGACTGAATCGGCCGACCAGGCTGTTTGCTTGAGGTTAATTTCGTACCTGTTGATGAGTGCATGAACCTTCAGAGGGTCAAATCCGAATGCTTCCCAGTAAACCTTCCCGCCCTGCCCGGAAAAACGATCGGCCAGGGGAAAATGAGTACCGGAGGTTTCATGAATGCGTATGCTGTCCCTGCCTGAAATGCAGACAAGGTCCACATTTTCGAAAATAACTGACAACACGGAATCAAAAGCAAACGAATAACTGCCGTTCCGGAACTGCCAGGAATTGCCTTTCGATTTAAAGAGCACTTTTCGCCGGTTCAGCTCCACCGTATTGCCCAGAAAGCCCGATAACTGGCGTAAACCCTTTGAGTCCACAAAAGGCTCTAGTCCCTTATGCCAGGCCAGTATGGAGGATTCCTGAGCGCCGGCGGGGAACGAATTCAATGCCTGCAGGTAATCCCTGAACCCCGGGGTTGGCCGCATTCTCTGGCCAAGCATGCGGTTGAAAACAGCGATCATTTCCTGTTGAAGTTTCACAGAATATGTACCGCTGCTCCATGAGGCTGTAAACTGCTGCACGGCTTCTTTCGACTCGCGATCCGTAGCCGGTTTCATAAAAGTTGTAAGTTCAACAATAAAGACAGCCGGATCATCTGAAAAGTTCTTCAGATCCTGTGCGAAAATCCCGGAAACAAAAACCAGGGTTATCCATGTCAGAAAAAACAAAAACTTCCGGTATGCCATCCCAATCCAGTTCAGTGATTAATAAACATTTGACGCAACGGCATCAGCAAATTCAGGCTTTGGTATAACAGGCAACAACCCAGTTGTTCTTTACCCTGTGGCCTGTGTAAAGCATATTCAAAGATGAAGCCTTTCCGGTGATCAATGGAAGATCTTCCTGGTAAAATCCGCTCATCAGCAGCAATCCGCCGCTATCAAGGCAGTTCACGTACGACTGCATATCGTTGAGCAGGATATTCCGGTTGATATTGGCAATGATCACATCGAACCTCAGGTTTGTCAGCATGCCGGCATCACCCTGATAAACGTTTATACCGGGCTGTTTATTTCTTTGAACATTTTCGAGGGCGTTTTGATATGCCCATTCATCATTGTCGATGGCGGTTACTTCAGCGGCCCGGCGCATGGCAGCAAGAATAGCCAGCACGCCGGTACCGCAGCCCATATCGAGCACCCTTCTGCCGGCCATTTCAGTCTCAAGCATCACCTCAATCATCAATGAGGTGGTTTCATGGTGCGCCGTTCCGAACGACATTTTCGGTTCAATTACAATCCCGAACTCAATATCGTTTTTTACCGGATGAAACGGTGCCCTTATATGGCAACGCCCGGCGATGGTCACCGGCTCGAAATTTGATTCCCACACGGCATTCCAGTTCTCATCAGGCACCACCCGCCAAGTATAGTTAACTTCGATCCCTGCAGGCCACAACTCCTCCGTATTAAGCATTGCCGGATCGAAGTCATGCGCAGGAATATAAGCCAGCAGGCCTTCCGAGGTTTCCTCGAAGCTCTCGAAACCAAGTTCGCTCAGCCGGGCCATCAGGATTTCGGCAAAAACAGCCTCCCCTGCCGGAAGGCTGCAGTTCAGTTCAATGTATTCCATAACAGGAAAGTTAAAAATCAGAAGCTGTTCACAATCTTAACAAAGTCTTCCGCTTTGAGCGATGCACCGCCGATCAGACCTCCATCCACATCGGGATTTGCAAAGAGTTCACGGGCATTTGCAGCATTGCAGCTACCGCCATATAAAATGGTTGTATCGGTAGCGGCTTGCTCACCAAAATGCGAGGCAAGCACCTTCCGGATGAATGCATGCATTTCCTGCGCCTGCTCAGGACTTGCCGTGCGGCCGGTTCCGATGGCCCATACCGGCTCATAAGCGATCACAACCTTTGAAAATGCATCGGCTTCAAGTCCTGACAACGCTTCTGAAATTTGTTTTTCAACCACCTCGAAATGCCTGCCGGCTTCACGTTCTTCAAGCACTTCGCCGCAGCAATAAATGGGGATAAGTTCATGCCTGAGCGCCTGCAGTATCTTTTTACCGATCAGCTGGTCATGCTCTCCATAATAGGTACGGCGCTCGGAATGCCCCAGAATTACATAAGCCGCCCCGGTGGAACGGATCATGGCTGCTGAAATTTCCCCGGTATAAGCGCCTGCCTCATGTTCGCTCAGATTCTGCGCGCCACAGCTGAAATCATGTTCTGTGGCAACATCGCTGGCCAGTTCAAGGTACAGGGCCGGTGGACAAACAACCACTTCAACATCATCAGGGCGTCCGCTGATCAATGCATCCGCAATACCAAAAAGCAGGTCCTCCGCCTCTTTGAAAGTTTTATTCATTTTCCAGTTGCCGGCAACAATTTTCTTTCTCATAATTCAGATTTTAAACAGTTTAAGAATTCAGGCCAGTCTCACGCGCGGATCAAGCAGACCGTAAATAATATCTACAAAAATATTAATAATCACCAACATCACTGCAATGAAAAGTACGGCACCCATAACCACGGGGAAATCATACTTTTCAAGACCGTTCACGATGACAACGCCAATTCCTTTCCAGTCAAAAACATATTCCACAAATACAGCCCCGGCCATCAGCGAGGCGAACCATCCCGAAACAGCAGTAACCACTGGATTCAATGCATTGCGGAGGGCATGGCGGGTAATCACCTTGTAATAGCTCAGCCCTTTTGCCCTGGCGGTCCGGATATAATCCTGCGAAAGCACCTCAAGCATCGAATTTCGCGTAAGTCCGGTAATCACGGCAAGCGGCCTGATGCCAAGGGTCAGGGCCGGCAGGATCAGGTTCTTCAGGTCCAGGTATTCACCCCGCCCGAAATCATCCATCGTAAACAGAGAACCAAACATATTCAGGCCGGTGAAATCAGCCAGTACAAAAGCAAATATCCAGGCCATAAGGATTGCCGCAAAAAAGGAAGGTAAAGACATCCCGAAAACGGAAATTATCAGCGCAACGCGGTCGATCCAGGAGCCTTTGCGGACGGCAGAAACTATCCCGGTAAATATTCCCGCGATGGCGGCAAAGCCCATGGCCACAATGGCCAGCAGCATGGTATTGGGAAATGCCTGTGCTATGATCTCCGAAACCTTGCGTTTACTCTGATAGGAACGCCTCAGGTAGGGCTTTTTAAGCAGTACCCTGGTGTCACCGGCCGAAACCAGTGTTAAAAAAGGCGCATACCGCGCACTGTCGGGGAACCACATCGAAGAATGATCCGCAACATTATGCAATGAAACCGGAGAAAGATCATTCAGAAACCCGAGGTACTGAACCATCAGCGGCCGGTCAAGCCCCAGCTCCCTGTTTATGGCTTCCACCGAAGCCATATCAGCCCGCTGCCCCAGCATCATCCTTGCCGGATCACCCGGCAGCACATTGAAAAGCAGAAATACCAGGGTAATCACCCCAAAAAGCACAAACAACCCATAATACAATCTTTTCAGAATAAATCTGTGCATTGCTGCTTATCGGAGGTTTATCAGGTTCGAATGTGCCTGCTTAAATTCCAGGTATTCAGGAAAATCGTTATAATGCCATTTATCGATAACAATCCCGTCTTTAAGCACCAGGAGTCCGGGATTTGCCCTGACCATTATTTTCAGCGCGATATCGTCGGCAAGAAAGAAATCATAATTCAGTCCGAGCGCCGCTTTCACTGAATCAATCTCCGGCTGCAGCGAACTGGTGAGTGCAATAAATCCATAACCGTCCGATTCGGCAAACGCGGCAAATGCGGTCATTTCTTTAAGTCCCTTGCTGCTGGCCTTCCCAAGATCCCAGGCAACCAGCAGGAACTGAAAGTCAGGATTTCTGATAAATGTTTCAGTGTAATCATTGCCTTCAAAATCCAGAATCTGCAGATCATGCCCCAGGAAGGTGTTCGGATCTTCAACACGCTGGTCTACAAACTCCCACTGCGCCATCCATACTGAATCATTGAAAGGATAATCAGGCGACAAATATTCCTTTGTTTCTCCGGTATATTTATTCCTGTAGGTCAGATAGTACTTCACCGGCTCCGGATTCTCAATATACATCTTGTTGCCAACCTTCCATTCCATAAAGTCTATCAAAGGGAGATGCCTGTAACAATAGATGCATAATCCCGCAAACAGGATGGCTGAAGCCAGCGCTGTTCCGTAAGCGGATAAATTGCCGTACAAATCCCTGGTTTTCTTCCGCCAGATAAAAAGCAGAATCGTAAAGCCCATCAGGATCAGGTTTTTATAAAATGTCTGCCAGTTTGTCAAAGTGATGGCATCCCCGAAACAGCCACAATCGGGCACCGGATTGTAAATGGCGTCAAAAAAAGTAAGGATGGTAAAAAACGTCATTATCCCCATCAGAAACCAGGCATTTACCTTTGGTTTCAGATTGAAGAGCACTACTACACCCATTACAAATTCCATGGTGCTTAGCAGAATCGAAAGCACCAGCGCCATTGGCATCATCCATTCGGCACCCCAGGCGATAAAATAATCTTCAAGCCGGTATGCCATCCCCAATGGATCAATGCCTTTAACAAATCCTGAAAAAATAAAAACGAGTCCGACAATGATTCTTGAAATAAGATGTAGCAGCTTCATTTTAAGTAATTTTAGCAGATTAACATCATAATGCAATTAAGGTTTATCAATCCTCATGTTTAATTTCACTCAGTTTGATAAGGGCGAAAACTGCATAATTTATGATATCATAGTAGTTTGCATCTACGCCCTCTGAAATAAAGGTTTTCCCCTTATTATCCTCTATTTGTTTGACTCTCAATAGTTTCATAAGAATGATGTCGGCAAGCGAACTCACCCTCATATTGCGCCAGGCTTCACCGTAATCATGGTTTTTATCCATCATCAGTGATTTGGCCTGGCTGACATATTTATCATACATTTTTTCAACTTCACCATGATTCATATCAAGATCCTCGCCATCTCCGAGTTCAAGCTGTATCAGCGCAATTACGGCATAATTCACAATCCCGATAAACTCCGGCCATTCGTCTTCGCCGATTTTATGGGTGCCCTTACCCTGAATACTCCGGATGCGGTTTGCCTTGATGTAGATCTGGTCGGTAAGCGATTCAGGCCTCAGCACCCTCCAGGCAGTCCCGTAATCCTTCATCTTGGTTAAAAATATATCTTTGCAAGCAAGTATTGCCGAGTTGTATTGTTTGTTGGTGTCAACAGCCATATTTGTTTGATTATTATATAATTAATCCTTTTTGTAATGCCGGTTTCTTCAACCAATTCGCCCGATAAAGGTACAGAATTTTCGCAAAAGCGCTCAATCAGATGTGGCAGGTTGCAACTGGACCTCTCTGAACCGGTGGTGATGGGGATTCTGAACATCACCGCTGATTCATTTTTCGATGGTGGTAAATATCTTACTGAAAAGGCCATGCTCAGCCGGGTAGAAACCATGCTTGACGAAGGGGCTGCGATCATAGATATAGGAGCCGTTTCCACAAGACCCGGCTCAAATGCCGTCTCAGCCGGTGAAGAATTGTCCCTGATTGCAAAGTCGGTGAAAACCATTGCCGTTCAGTTTCCTGAAGCCATCATTTCGGTGGACACCTACCGTTCGCAGGTGGCCCGGATGGCCGCAGCGCAGGGCGCCCATATCATCAACGACATTTCCGGAGGAACCATGGATCCGCTGATGCATGAAACGCTTGCCGGACTGGATGCCGCCTATGTGCTGATGCACATTCAGGGAACACCGGAAAACATGCAGGACAATCCGGTATATGAAAATGTCAGCAAAGAGGTTGCCCGGTTTTTCGACCGGCAACTGGAAAGCCTTACATCCCTGGGTAAGTCCAATATCATTCTTGATCCGGGATTCGGTTTCGGGAAGACGGTCGCCCACAATTATGAACTGCTGAACAATCTTGAAAGCTTTTGCGATTATCCCTATCCATTGATGGCAGGGGTTTCCAGAAAATCGATGATTAACCGGGTTTTAAACACCTCTCCCGCTGAAGCGCTGAACGGGACCACCGTGCTGAACACCATCGCCCTGCTCAAGGGCGCCCTGATCCTGAGGGTACATGATGTAAAACCGGCAGCGGAAGCCATTAAATTGGTAGCCGCCATGAAACAATCCGGCCGAAAATGACTAAGTTTGCAAAAAAGTAACGCTGTAATGCCCGAACTGCTGATTCCTTTCTTTATCAACCTGCGGCTGCTCGATATCATTGATATCATTCTGGTTGCATTTATGCTTTACGAGTTATACAACCTGGTAAAAGGCACGGCAGCCATCAATATCCTGCTTGGCATCGTTGCCATTTTCCTGGCCTGGCGTCTGGTGAGAATCCTTGAAATGGAACTGTTGACGGAAATTCTGGGGGCATTCATCAGCGTCGGATTTATCGCCCTGATTGTGGTATTTCAGCCTGAAATCAGAAAATTCCTGTTGTTACTGGGCACACCGGCCTTCATCAGAAAAAACCACCGCCGTTTCCTTTTCTGGAAAATACGCTATGCCAATGACGAGAACCTGAGTATTGACCCCATTGTGCAGGCATGCCACAAAATGGCCAATTCAAAAACAGGGGCACTGATCGTGATCGGAAAAATTCACGAACTTGAAGAATACATCAATACTGGAGAAACGCTGGATGCCAGGATTTCGGAACAGCTCATTGAAAATATCTTTTTCAAGAACTCCCCTTTGCATGACGGGGCTGTTATCATCATCAACAACAAGATCAAAGCAGCCAGTTGTATACTTCCTGTTTCAAAAAGCGAGGAACTGCCGGTGCATGTCGGGCTGAGGCACCGGTCTGCAGTCGGGATTACTGAAAAATCTGATGCCATTGCCATTGTGGTATCCGAACAAACAGGTAAAATTTCCTGGATAAAGGAAGGGAAGATGAGTTCGGGGATACAACCTTCAAAACTCAAGACGCTGCTCGAAGAGGAATTCAACCCCGAAGCGGGGAGTAACCGGTAATTAACTCAACTGCTCACCGGAAGGACAAAAATTCGGATCAGTTTCCGGCCTGCTGTGCTGCGCGCGCCTCAAATTCCCTGATAAGTTCTTCGGGCGACTTGCCCAGATTGTCAATGGCAGCCTGTGCATCATCAGCCAGTTCATGTTCCGGAAACCGTGAAAGAAAATCCTGATATGTCTTTAGCGCCAGCCCGAGGTTGCTCAGCTGATTTTCATAAATGTAAGCCTTCAGAAATACCGTTTCAGGAATCCGGGAGTCTTTCGGGTACTCGTTCAGCATACGGTCGGTCAGCTGCATGGCCAAAGCCCCGTTGTTTACGCCCATACTCAGGTTAATCGCTTTGTAGAGATAAAGCGGAGCCATGGTATCGGCAGCATGTTTATCAACAAAAGCCGTGTATGCATCCAGCAGGCTTGCGAGTTTTTCGGGATCAGGGCGTGCAGCCTGATCAGTCAGCTCTTTTTCAAGGGTCTCAATGGCCGTCATCTCCTTCTTTATGCCTGAAGTGCATGCAAATGCAAAAACCATGATCGAAAACGCTACCAATGGAAAAAGTGTTCTTTTCATCCTTAAAATTTTTATGTTTGACAAACTTACTATAAATATGATTGAACCGCGAAAAACCCCCTCCCGGGCAAAGATACGGCAGACCCTGCAAACCGGTTAATTATGACCATACTTTAATTGGCAAAAGTCTGCACGGGAATTTCAGATTAAGAAAGGTATTCAGGAATCGTAATTATTTTTTTCTTGTCAGGGGGAAAAGCATTCTGTAATCGGTTTTCACCAGGCCTTTGGTGATATCAGTCAGTTTCCGCTTAAGCATAATTCTGCGTAATGGATTGATTCTGTCAACAAACAAAATTCCCTCGAGGTGATCATATTCATGTTGCATCACCCTCGCCAGCACTCCGCTTATGACTTCATCATGGTAATTAAAGTGCTCGTCATAATACTGCATATGAAGTTCCGTCTTCCTGAGCACATCCTCCCTGATTTCAGGAATACTCAGGCATCCCTCATTAAATGACCACTCCTCCCCTTTTTCCTCAATGATGCGGGGATTGATAAAAACCCTTTTCAGGTTGGTTTCTCCGGGGAAGTCTTCGGCATAAGGGGTTGCATCAATGACAAACAACCGTATACTCCTGTTAACCTGCGGGGCAGCCAGACCCACTCCGTTGGAGGCGTACATGGTTTCGAACATATCCGCAATAAATTGCTGAAGGCCGGGATAATCCTTATCAATGTCAACTGCTTTCTTTCGCAGGGTCGGATGCCCGTAGGCAACAATAGGCATAATCATTTTTCAGCTGTCTTAAAATTGCAATAAACTGTCATTCAGCGCTTCCTTTACGGTTAAGGTTGAATGACTGCATTTCGAGAAAGGACTGAAGTATAATTGCGGCACTAACCATGTCCACAATGCTTTTATCACTCCGGTCCTTTTTCTTTAAACCGGACTCAAGCATACTGCGCTGAGCCATTTTTGAGGTGAACCGCTCGTCAACACGTTCCACAGGAATTTCAGGGAACTCACGGGCAAGCAGCCTGACAAACGGATCGATGAATTTAACCGACTCCGACGCCTGATTGTTCATCTGCCGGGGCTCCCCGACCACGAACAAGTCAACCCGTTCACGTTTCATATAATCCTTCAGGAAAACGATGATGTCCTTTGAATGAACAGTGGTGAGCGGAGAGGCAATAATCCGGTCTTCATCGGTGACTGCAAGCCCTACCCTTTTTTGTCCGTAATCAATCGCCAGTATTCTTCCCAAAGTCTTGTTATTTAATGTAAATCGCTGCCATTTGGTACTGCAAAATTAGCAATAAAGCCTTTAAGGATTAAAAAATCGCTAAATTTGACCCATAATTCGCTGAAAATGCAACTGCTTCAACAAACTATTGAAAAGGCCTGGAATGACAGGAGATTGCTTGAGCACAGCCCGGTGATGGAAGCTGTGAACGAGGTGATTGCCCGGCTTGATGAGGGAAGCCTGAAGGTTGTCACCCCCGGCGATGACGGCTGGGTTGTGAACGAATGGATAAAGAAGGCAGTAATTCTGTATTTTCCCCTGCGCCGGATGGAAGTAATGGAAGCCGGCCCGTTGGAGTTTCATGATAAAATTCCCCTGAAGCATAATTATGCAGAACTGGGCGTTAGGGTGGTGCCGCATGCCGTTGCCCGGTATGGTTCCTACCTCGCCCCCGGGGTAATCATGATGCCATCCTATGTGAACATCGGCGCTTATGTCGACAGCAATACCATGGTCGATACATGGGCAACTGTTGGTTCCTGCGCCCAGATAGGGAAAAACGTTCATTTATCGGGAGGCGTTGGCATTGGCGGTGTCCTTGAGCCGGTTCAGGCCTCACCGGTAATCATTGAAGATGATTGTTTTATCGGCTCACGCAGCATCGTTGTGGAAGGGGTCAGAATAGGCAGGGAAGCCGTGTTGGGCGCCAATGTGGTTATCACCCGGAGCACCCGCATCATCGATGTTTCAGGCAATGCACCTGTGGAATATAAAGGCTATGTCCCGCCCCGGTCAGTGGTAATTCCCGGATCGTATCCCAAACAATTTCCTGCGGGAGAGTTCCAGGTATCCTGCGCCCTGATCATCGGGCAGCGCAAAGCATCTACTGACCTGAAAACCTCGCTGAACGACGCCTTGCGGGACTATGGAATACAGGCGTAAAAATTAATTATGATCGTTTAATTGAGCAGATCTGCCCGAAAACCACAAACTGACCATCGTGCTGAAAAAGATTCTGATCATACAGACCGCATCAATTGGCGATGTAATACTGTCGACTGCCCTTGCCGAAACACTGCATCAGGCGCTGCCGCATGCGGAAATCAGTGTCCTTGTCCGAAAAGGGCATGAGCCGTTGTTTCACGGACACCCGTTTGTACATCAGGTGCTGGTTTGGGATAAGAAAGGGTGGAAATACCTCCACCTGCTGAAGCTGATCCTGAAAATCAGAAGTATCCGTTTTGATACGGTCATCAATGTACAAAGGTTTGCATCATCGGGTTTGGTAACTGCACTTTCCGGTGCAGCAATCAGATCCGGATTCAGTAAAAATCCATTTTCTTCCTGCTTCACAAAGAAGTCTGAACATCGCATCGACATATCCGAAAATCCCGAACATGAAATCATCAGGAACCACCGGCTGATAGATCATCTGGTTGCCGGCGGGCCATCGCGCCCCCGCCTTTATCCGGCTGAAGCGGACATTGAAACAGCCAGGCACTGGACAAAAGGTAAATTCATTACGATTTCGCCCGCATCACTCTGGTTCACCAAACAGTTTCCCGAACATAAATGGGTTGAACTGACCAACAACATTCCGGCAGGTATTGCTGTTATATTGTTAGGATCAGCAGCTGACACCGGACGCTGCGCAAGGATTGCCGGCAAATCGGAAAGGGACGATATCCTTAACCTTGCAGGCAGGCTCTCTTTATTGCAATCTGCAGCTCTGATGCAGTTTGCCGTAATGAACTATGTGAACGATTCGGCGCCACAGCACCTGGCTTCGGCCGTGAATGCCCCGGTAGCAGGCATCTTCTGCTCCACGGTACCCGCTTTTGGCTTCGGGCCATTATCGGATGTTTCACATATCATAGAAGCAGTACCGAGCCCCGAATGCAGGCCATGCGGCCTGCACGGACAAAAGAAATGCCCTTTGGGTCATTTTGACTGCGCTGAGACAATACAGACTAATCAATTGCTTAATATCCTGCCGTCAGATGATGAATGATAAGGAAAAAGAAGAGATTCAGAAAACAGTAAAGGTGCTCAAAAACGGGGGCGTCATCCTTTATCCTACCGATACCGTCTGGGGTCTTGGCTGCGACGCGCTGAACACCAGGGCTGTTGACAAGATCTATAAAATCAAGAAAAGGCAGGAAAGCAAAAGCCTGATCATACTGCTGGATAGTTTTGAAGCTCTGAACGAATACGTGCTGAAAGTGCCTGAAATAGCGGAAGACCTGATCAGCAGCATTGAAAAGCCGGTAACCGTTATTTATGACAATGCACGTAACCTGCCCAGAAATATCTCTGCACCTGACGGAACCATTGCCATCAGGGTAGTGAGGGATGAGTTCTGTAAAAACCTGATAGCTGCCCTCGGCCGTCCGCTGGTCTCTTCCTCTGCCAATATCTCAGGCGAGCCGACACCATTGGTTTTCAGCCAGATTTCCCCTGACATCATGAATAAAGTTGACTATTGCGTTCAGCTTTATCATGATCAGTTCAACCAGGCCAAAGCATCCACCATCATCAGGCTTTTTACCAACGGCGATTATAAAGTCATCAGGGATTAAACCCTTAGAAATAAACCCGGTTTTACCAATCGTTTATTTATCAATATTTTATCTGACTTAAATTCCTCTTCCGTTCCCGGAAATTCTTTTCAGTGCACCCTTTGCTGTTCGGGAAAATAGCTGTAATTTCGCGGCCGTTTTCAGGAAGGGTTTAACTTTATGATTAAAAGAGTATTCTGTCTTACGTTGATATTGTTTTCATGCTTACCCGGACTGCTGTCTGCCCAGGACAGTCTTCGCCGGCATAAATTAGATGCTTCGTTTGATATTTATACCCATCACTTGTGGAGAGGTGGCGCCAATGGCACCTCTGTCAGTCTGCAGCCGTCGGTGGAATACAGTTACGGCAATTTCAGCGCAGGGGCATGGGGCGCCTGGAGCATTGACGGAAGCTATACAGAGCTGGACATTTATGCCGCTTACAGCCTCGGCAGTTTTAATGTCACTTTGTACGATTACTTCTGCCCGGTCAATCCTGTAAAAGAATTTGAGTTTTTCGAGATCAGGCAGGGCGCCACCCGTCACACATTAGATCTGAATGTGGCTTATGCCCGTCCCGAAAAGCATCCTTTCGGATTGCTCGTTGCCACGATGATATACGGAGATGATATCAATCCTGAATCCGGCCGCAATTACTACTCCACGTACATCGAACCCTCCTTCCACTTCAGATTGCTGAAATCCGACATGAAGGTAGTTTCCGGATTTACCCCGGTAAAGAGTTATTACGCAAGCAGATTTGCTTTTGTGAATACGGGATTATCAGCATCCAGAATATTAAAACTGGCCCGTAAAGTCAACATTCCCGCCATCCTGAAACTCGCTTATAACCCCTACGCCGACAAATTTCACTTTTCTTTCGGAGTGACGCTCTGATTTCGCTGATCACAGGCATCGTTATCGATTTAAGGGCGGCATTGCATGAAGTTACCCTTCCCGCTCATGAAGCACCGTTTCCTGCCTGCTAAATTCTGCTCAAAAGATTCTTAATGGCAACGGGCAGGGCAAAGTCATTCGCAAACCATTGTTAAATAATGGATTAACTCCCGATCACCATCATCAGGGGCATGGTTGAACAAACCCGTGCATGGGTTGTTATATGGACTGCTAATTTATTTACGACTATCCTGTTTTAATTGCAGACAATGGAAAGAACTAAAGCTTTCGGAATCAAGACTACCGACAAGGAAACGCTTAAAAAATGGTACTACCTGATGACGCTCGGGCGCAAACTTGATGACCGTGCTCCAAACTACCTGAAACAAGCCCTGGGCTGGTCATACCACGCCCCTTATGCCGGGCATGATGGCATACAGCTTGCCATCGGCCAGGTTTTTGAAAAGAACAATGATCACCTGTTCCCTTATTACAGGGATATGCTCACCGCTATTTCAGCCGGTATTTCGGCTGAAGAGATCATCCTTAACGGTATTTCCAAAGGAACAGATATTGCCAGCGGAGGCAGGCACATGTCAAACCACTTTGCAAAACCGGCATGGAACATACACAATGTCTCCTCCGCCACCGGAAACCACACCCTGCATGCCGTGGGCGTGGCCCGTGCAATCAAGAAATACGGAGTAAAGGCAGTCGCCATCAGCTCTCAGGGCGAATCCTCCACCAGCGAAGGCTATGTTTATGAAGCCATCAACGGGGCCAGCAATGAAAAACTGCCGGTAGTTTTTGTTTTTCAGGACAACAATTACGGAATCTCTGTGCATAAACGGGACCAGACTGCCAACTGGAGGGCCGCCGATAACTTCAGGGGCTTTAAGAACCTGAGGATCATTCACTGTGATGGAAAGAATGTCTTTGATTCGATGAACGCGATGACAGAAGCCAGGAATTATGCCATTGAGCATCAGACGCCTGTCATCGTACATGCTTCCACGATCAGGATCCATTCTCATTCCAATTCCGACAAGCATGAGCTCTACCGCGACGACAACGAACGGTTCTGTGCCATGGCCAACGATCCATTCGACCGTTACCGGAAAACGCTGATCATTTCGGGCAGGGTAAGTGAAGCGGAACTCGATGAACTCGATAAACAGGCCAAAGAAGAAGTCTCTAAGGCACACAAAAAGGCCATGGCAGCGCCCGACCCGGATCCGGCAAGCATTTTTGATTTTGTTGTTCCGGCCCCTTATCCCGCTTCTAAATATCCCGACGGAACTCACAACTTACAGTCTGGTGAGAAACTCAAACTGATCCAGGCGCTGAACCAGACCCTTAAAGCAGAATTCCGTCACAATCCCGACACTTACATCTGGGGTCAGGATATCGCCAATAAGGAAAAAGGCGGCATTTTCAATGTAAGCAAAGGCCTGCAGCAGGAATTCGGCATTGAGCGCGTATTCAATGGTCCCATCGCCGAGGATTTCATTGTCGGTACTGCCAATGGCATGAGCCGTTTCAATAAAAAACTCAGAATTGTCATAGAAGGCGCTGAGTTTGCAGACTATTTCTGGCCGGCAATGGAGCAATTTGTGGAACTGACCCATGATTACTGGCGCAGCAACGGGGCCTTTGCCCCCAATGTGACGGTTCGCCTGGCTTCGGGAGGTTATATCGGCGGAGGTCTTTACCATTCGCAAACCATCGAGGGCGCTCTGGCAACATTCCCGGGCATCCGCATCGTTTACCCGTCATTTGCCGACGATGCTGCGGGGCTGCTCAGGACCTCTGTCCGCTCCGAAGGACCTACCATGTTTCTGGAACCCAAAGCGCTTTATAACGATCCGCTTTCCGAAACATACGTTCCTGAAGATTTCGAAGTTCCTTTCGGGAAATCGCGCATACGCAGGACGGGCACCGACCTAAGCATCATCACTTACGGAAACACCACCCACATGAGCCTTGCCGTTGCTGAACGCATTGCCTCAGAAACCGGAAAAAGCATTGAAGTGGTGGACATCCGTTCGCTGATTCCGCTGGATAAGGAAGGCATTCTCAATTCAGTGAAAAAAACCAGCCGCGCCCTGGTGGTGCATGAAGACAAGGTGTTCGGCGGTTTTGGCGGAGAGATTGCCGCCATGATTACCGAAGAAGCCTTTACTTTTCTTGATGCCCCTGTTAAACGGGTCGGGTCAACATTTACCCCGGTTGGCTTCAACCGTATCCTTGAAAAAGCCATCCTCCCTGACCAGGAAAAGATTTACAAGGCAGCCATGGAACTGCTGAATTTCTGAATTGATACTTTAAAGGCAAACGGGTTCGTAATCACGGGCCCGTTTTTTTTCGACCCGCCCAAACCATAGAGAAATGCTATATTGCTGATTTATTATCATTTAAGTGAATTTTCTATTGAAAAAACAGTATTTTTGCCGGAAAGGAAATGTTTAACTTAACCGGTTTACAATGAAAAAACTAACCTTAATCTTATTGGCTGCCACTATGATAACAGCTTGCAAAACAGGTGGAAATGAGAAATCTGCCGTTGAAAACCCATTTTTTACTGAATACAATACCCCTTTTGGAGTACCACCTTTCGGTGAAATAAAAAATGAACACTTTTTACCCGCCATTGAAAAGGGGATTGAAGAACAGACCGCCGAAATCGCTGCCATTGTCAGCAACCCGGATCCGGCTGATTTTGAAAACACCATCGCCGCCTATGATTACAGCGGGGAACTGATCAGGAAAGTTACCGGAGTTTTCTATAACTACAACTCTTCCAACACAAACGAAGAAATTCAGGCGCTTGCCAAAGAGATTGCTCCGAAACTATCGGCGCATTATGACAACATCAACCTGAATCCGGACCTGTTTGAAAGGGTCAGAACGGTTTATGAAAACCGCAATTCCCTTAATCTGAACGGGGAGCAGGCCCGGTTGCTGGAAGACACCTACAAGGATTTTGTAAGGGGTGGTGCAGCCCTGGATAGTGCGGCACAGGCCCGCTTCCGTGAGATCAACCAGGAGTTATCCGTTCTCACGCTTCAGTTCGGTGAAAATGTACTTGCCGAAACCAATGCTTTTAAACTGGTGATCGAAAACCAGGATGACCTCGAAGGACTGACCCAGGGCCTGATCGATCAGGGCGCCGAAACAGCTAAAGCGGCCGGAATGGAAGGGAAATGGGTATACACCCTGCACAACCCCAGCATCATGCCTTTCCTGCAGTATTCTGCCAAAAGGGAATTGCGCGAGAAAATTTACAAAGCATACATCAACCGAGGAAACAACAACAACGAGAAGGACAATAAGGTGCTGATCGGGAAGATCGCCGCCCTCAGGCTCGAACGCGCCAACCTGCTTGGTTATGAAACCCATGCGGCCTTTATCCTTGAGGAAAATATGGCAAAAAACGCCGGCAATGTGCTTGACCTCTTAAGCCAGCTCTGGACCCCGGCCCTGAAACGCGCCAAAGGAGAGGTTGCCCAGCTGCAGGCAATCATCGACAAGGAAGGCGGCAACTTTAAGCTGCAACCCTGGGACTGGAGCTACTATGCCGAGAAACTGCGCAAAGAACAGTATGACCTTGACGACGAGCAGTTAAAACCTTATTTCTCTCTCGAAAATGTGAAACAGGGAATATTTACCGTTTGCAATAATCTCTACGGAATTACCTTCACCGAGCAGAAAGACATCCCGGTATACCATCCTGAAGCCGTTGCCTATGAAGTTAAAGAAGCCAACGGCGATCACATCGGTGTGCTTTATATGGATTTCCATCCGCGCGAAAGTAAAAGGGGCGGTGCCTGGATGAGCAGTTACCGCAAACAGTACGTGAAAAACGGAGAAAAGATCAGCCCCGTGATCACCATTGTATGCAACTTCACCAAACCCACTGCCAGTCAGCCTTCCTTGCTGACCTTTGACGAAACCAGCACCTTTTTCCATGAGTTCGGCCATGCACTTCACGGATTGCTCTCCAATTCAACCTATTACAGCCTGAGCGGCACCTCGGTTCCCCGCGATTTTGTGGAATTACCCTCACAAATTATGGAAAACTGGGCCTCTGAACCTGAAGTACTTAAATTATATGCCAAACATTACCAGACAGGTGAAGTGATTCCCGATGAACTGATCGGAAAAATACAGAACAGCGCCTATTTCAACCAGGGCTTTGCAACTGTTGAATACCTGGCGGCATCATTCCTCGATATGGGTTATCATAACATGAAGGAATTTAAGCTTACCGATGTCAGTTCATTCGAAGATGCCACTCTCGCACAGATCGGGCTGATCCCCGAAATCACTTCACGTTACCGCAGCACCTATTTCAACCACATTTTCAGCGGTGGTTACTCTTCGGGTTACTACAGCTATATCTGGTCGGGCATCCTTGATTCTGATGCTTTTGAAGCATTTAAGGAGAACGGCCTCTTTGACCAGGCAACCGCTGAATCATTCCGTAAAAACATCCTGGAACGCGGCGGGACTGAAGACCCGATGGTATTGTACAAAAAGTTCAGGGGCGCTGAGCCGGACATCAAACCACTGCTGAAACGCAGGGGACTGCTCGAAGGCTAAACCATGACAATCATCTTATAACAACAAAGGCTGCTTCGGATGATGCAGCCTTTTGTTTTTGTTTCAAGTCAATTATATAGAGTGATTATCTTAACAAGGAGGCCACCGGGAATCACTCATTATCATCCCTGTGAAGCGTCTTAAACTTAAGAATATGAATGGTCACAGTAATCCCGATAAATGCAAGACCGGTATGCAGCCACCAGTAAGGAGGAGAAAATATAAATGATATACTCAGCGTAAGCCAGAGAAAAACCAGGCTGTAAACCTTATTTCTAAGTGTAATACCCCTTCCCGATTTGTAATTTCTGATGTAAGGACCAAGGTAGCGGTTATGAAGCAGGCGGTGGTTCATTTTTTCGGATGAACGCATAAAACACCAGGAAGAAAGCAACAGAAACGGGGTGGTTGGCAGCAACGGCAGAAAAATTCCCGCAAAACCAAGCAGGGCAGAAATTACGCCTGAAGTCATCAGGAGTGTCCTGACTACAGGATTGCGTTGGGGATGGGGTTTGGGATTTTGTAAACCTTTATCCATTAAGTAAATATTTAGTATTTGATTTTCAATACTTTAACAAGACAATGGCACGCGCCGACTCAAAAATCATTATTAAAATTCCATTAAAAATCACTTGCTCTTTCCGGAAACCCCTGATCCTGCCTTACCTTTAAAGTCACATTAAGCTAAACAAGTTATCGTCCCGGTAATGAGCCTGAGTATCTCATTACCGGGATGATCGTTTTTTTATCACCTGTATTTTCATTCAACCGGCACCGGATTCCACGGCTTTGTTCAGGAAAAGGTTCAGCTCCTTCATTGCAGGGAATGCCCTGGTTACCCGTTCTGTCAACCCGGCTGAAACAATATCATGATCGCTCAATGTATGACCACAAACGTAGCTTTTATACATCAGCAGGTCCATATCAGGATAGTCTGCCGGAAAGTCTCTGGGAGGCCGTTTCAGCCTGTCCTCTTCCGAAAGTTTCCCGAAAATCTTCTTAAACTCGCTCTCTTCGATAACCGAACGGAATGCTGCCGGATTAAAGTAAATTTCCCTGCGAATATTCTTCAGCACTTCAGGACCGGGCATATAAATACCCCCGCCAACAAATGACTTTCCCGGTTCAATGTGAAGGTAATAGCCGGAGCCGGACGACTTGCGGCCTCCTTTTGCCATAAAAGCGCCGATGTTGGTCTTGTAAGGCGACTTATCATGCGAAAAACGCACATCGCGATAAATCCGGAAAGTACAGTCTTTCGCCTGCAAACTGCCAAGAGAAGGGTCGAAGCGCTGAATCTCCGCAATAATTTCATTCACAAAGTTTTCAAAATCAGCTTTCACCTTATTATACAAAGGCTTATTCAATTCAAACCATTCCCTGGTATTGTTGTAACTTAATTCCGTAAGGAAATCCAATATATATTTCATACTACTCCTGAATTTAGGAATATTAACATTCTTCAGTAAGAAATGATCAACTCCGAGTTTAAAAATCGATGACGATCACCCTGAAAGCAAGAAAACCACTATATTTAACACCGGAAAACCGGACTGTTTATTTCAACGTGAAACAGACTGGTTCTTCTGACCGGAATTATATTAAACGCTGCTAATATCGGGGAAATTTACATAACAGACAGAACTAACCGGCAAACAAAGTTTTACACATCACATCAAATGAAGTTCAGATTCATCATTATTTTATCGGGCATCATGCTGATGCAGGGGGCTGAGTTGATCGCCGGCGGTGAAAACAGGCCGGCCGGCGGCAGGTCTGCAGCCCTGGGGACAGCATCTGTGGCATTAAGTGACATCTGGTCGGCTTTCAACAATCAGGCGGGGCTTGCGCGGCTCAGCGATGCTTCGGCTGCCGTTTACTATGAAAACCGGTTTCTGCTGAAAGAACTTGGTTATAAAGCCGGCGCCTTCGCCCTTCCCGTTAAGGCGGGGACTATCGGATTGAGTTTCGCTCATTTCGGATATTCAGCATACAACGAGAGTAAAATCGGACTTGCATTTGCCAAAGCTTTTGGCAAACACATAGCCTTCGGACTTCAGCTGGATTACAATATGGCGCGCCTGGCTGAGAGCTACGGCAACCGGAACTTTATCACCTTCGAAGCAGGTATTCTGGCGAACATCACGCCGCAACTGGCCATCGGTGCACATATTTACAACCCGGTGAGTGCCAAACTATCTGAATATAATGATGAAAGGGCTCCTGTTATTTTCAGGCTGGGTGCCGCTTATGAAATCACTCCGAAATTCCTGCTGACAGCAGAAACGGAGAAAGACATCAACCACGAAGCCAATATCAAGGCCGGGATTGAGTATAAACTTATCCCCATGCTGCACCTCAGGGGAGGTATCTCAACCAACCCTGCTTCCAATGCTTTCGGGGTTGGTATTTTTGCCGGTGATTTCGTTATCGATATCAGCGCCTCCTACCACTATGTGCTCGGGTTCTCTCCTCAGGCTTCCATAACCTATAAGTTCTGATGGCATGAAGTCTCTGATCCGCCCGGCACTGCTTCAGGTTTTTATTTTACTGACCACTGCGCAAATGCTGATGGGTCAGGAACCTGTGAAGCCGGAATCTGTCAACACCACTCAACTGGATGATAAGATTGAACAACTTTCGGGGCAAACCGACACAGAACTCGACTATTCGGAAATGGTTGATGAATTGCTTCAATACATACATCAGCCGGTCAATGTTAACCAGGCATCGGAAAGGGAGCTCCGGCAACTACAGCTTAACGACCTGCAGATAAACAACCTGACCAGTTATATCCAGAAATTCGGAGAACTGACAAGCATTTATGAATTAAATCTGATCGAAGGATTTGATTCCGTGCTGGTTTCATCGCTTGCTCCGTTTATTACCTTCAGGTTGCAACCGCCGGGCGCAAAACCTACCCTTTCAAACCTTGCCAGATATGGCCGGCACCAGATACTGATGCGCTATCAGCAAGTGCTTGAAGAACAGTCGGGCTATGCACCCATCTCAGACTCTGCTTTGCAACTGAAACCCAATTCGCGCTATCTCGGAGGCCCTGAAAAACTTTACCTGCGTTACGGTTACAGCTTCTACAATAAAATCAGGTTCGGCATCACCATGGAGAAAGATCCCGGAGAACCTTTCTGGCCTTCAGCCGACAGTCTGAAAAAGGGATTTGACTTCTACTCGGCACATTTCTTTTATTCGGGAGATAAATTTTTAAAATACCTGGCAGTCGGTGATTACCATCTCGCCTTCGGGCAGGGATTGACCATGTACAGCAGCCTGGCTTTCGGCAAATCCGCAGGGGCCATCACCACCCGCCGCATTGCGCAGCAGGTAAGGCCTAATACCGGAGCAAATGAAAATCTGTTTATGCGGGGGGCTGCAGCAACCATTACACCGCTGAAAAATACAGACTTAACTGTTTTTTATTCCAACAAGAAAGTGGACGCCGGGATAGGCGCCACCGACTCACTCACGGCAGAAACTTTATTCATCAGCTCATTACAGGAAACCGGCTACCACCGCACCCCGAATGAACTGAGGGGGAAAAACGCCATTCAGCAAACCGTTTACGGAGGAAACCTGCAGACCCGTATCAAAATGTTCCGCCTGGGGGCGACCGCCTATCATACTGAATTGGGTGTTGATCTGGAGCGTAGAGAAGCTTTGTATAATAAATTTGATTTCAGCGGTAAAAGCCTGAATAATTTTGGTTTTGATTTTGCCGCCATCCTGCGTTCACTTACCCTTTTCGGTGAGGTTTCGGGGAGCGGCAACGGCGGGAAGGCAATGCTGCTCGGGGCGACTGCCACTCCTGATCCGCACCTGGCCATTTCGGCGATCTACAGAAATTACGGCAAGGATTACCAGAGTTTTTTCAGCAACGCCTTCGCGGAAGGAAGCCGGAATGCAAATGAAAAAGGATTGTACCTGGGGCTGTTTGCCCAGCTGCACCGCAGGTGGAGCCTGTCGGCTTATGCCGATCACTTCCGTTTTGGCTGGCTGCGTTACCGGGTTGACGCCCCTTCGCGCGGCAGCGAATACCTCGCCCAGCTCACATACAACCCTTCACGATACGCTGAAATCTACTTCAGATACCGCTATCAGCAAAAGCAGATCAATCCGTCGGGGGGTACCGGATACACGGATTATCCCGAGGCTGAAACACGGGAGAATTTCCGGCTGCACCTCAGCCTGAAAGCCACCCGGGCCATCACCCTCAAAAGCAGGATTGAAACTATACACTGGTCAATGCCCGGCTTCGACAGCAAAAAAGGATACCTGGTCTATCAGGACTTTATTTACAACGAGCCTGAGAAACCCTGGCTGCTGAATGCGCGTTTTGCACTTTTCGATACCGACACTTACAACGAACGCCTCTATGCATACGAAAGCGATGTGTTGTATGCATTCTCCATCCCGGCCTATTATTACAAAGGAAGCCGGTTCTACCTGATGGGCAAATACAGTTTCGGCCGCAGGCTCGACCTGTGGATCAGGTATTCACTGACCTATTACGCCAATAAAACCACCATAGGTTCGGGATTGGACCAGATCGACGGAAACAGCAAATCCGATATCAAGGTCCAAATCCGCCTGAGGTTATAGCCCGGAAGTTACTTTCAACTACTTATCAACAGATTTTGCAAACCCGGATTTTTGGTTATTTTTGCTCCGGGAATTTTCAGAAAACAACATTAAATAATCCTAAAAACCTAATTTATGTTTAAGAATCATCCTAAAGGGCTGCTCGCGGCAGCACTTGCAAACATGGGAGAGCGCTTTGGTTTCTACACCATGATGGCGATCCTGGTACTCTTTCTGCAGGCAAAATTCGGATTATCGGGTACAAATGCCGGATTGATCTATTCAATCTTCTATTTCTCGATTTACATCCTGGCATTTGTCGGAGGCCTGATCGCTGATAAGACGAGGAATTACAAGCGTACCATCCTTATCGGTCTGATCGTTATGGCCGTTGGTTACTTTATGCTGGCATTCCCGACGCCTACCCCTGTTCCCAACAAAATCCTCTTCCTGGTGATTTCATGCTTCGGATTGTTTACCATAGCTTTTGGTAACGGTCTGTTTAAAGGAAACCTCCAGGCACTGGTCGGTCAGATGTATGACAATCCGGCATACGGAAAGATGAGGGATTCAGGGTTCTCTTTGTTCTACATGTTTATCAATGTTGGCGCTTTGTTTGCACCGCTGGTAGCCGTAGGAATGCGCAACTGGTGGCTGGCCCGCAACAGTTTCGAATACAATGCAAGTTTGCCCGAACTGTGTCATGGCTATCTTGAGGGAACGCTTACCCCGGAAGCCCAGGAGAGGCTTACCACCCTGGCATCCCAGGTCAGCCTGAACGGACCTGTGTCCGACCTCGGCGCATTTGTAAACAATTACCTGAATGTGTTTACTACTGGTTTCCACTACGCATTTGGCATCGCCATCATTGCCATGGCGATTTCACTCACCATTTATCTGGTTAATAAAAGCAGATTTCCGAACCCTGCAAGCAAAGCTAAGAGCGGCTCCCATCCATCTGCAGATGAGATCCACATGGATGCCAAAGAAGTTAAACAGCGCCTGTATGCTCTTTTCGCCGTGTTCGGTGTTGTAATTTTCTTCTGGTTCTCTTTCCATCAGAACGGGCTTACCCTTACTTTCTTTGCGAAAGACTATACCGACCTCAGCGGGATCGTGATCAATCTTGGCCTGGTCACCATACAGGGAGCAGAAATTTTCCAGTCAATCAACCCCATCTTCATTGTACTGCTCACGCCCATTATTATGGCTGTTTTCGGATGGCTGCGCGCACGCGGCAAAGAGCCTTCAACCCCGAAAAAAATTGCCATTGGTATGTTCATTGCAGCCCTGGCTTATGTTGTTATGGCCGTTGGATCACTCGGCCTGCCGCTTAAGACGGAAGTGGATGCCATGGGCGGGCTCACCGACGCTCAGCGCGTAACGCCAATGCTCCTGATCGGAACTTACTTTATCCTTACTGTTGCCGAACTCTTCATCAGCCCGCTGGGAATTTCCTTTGTTTCAAAGGTTGCCCCTCCACAATACCAGGGTATTATGCAGGGCGGCTGGCTCGGCGCTACCGCCATCGGCAATCAGCTGCTCTTCATAGGCGCCATCTTCTACGGAAGTGTACCCATGTGGCTCACCTGGACTGTTTTTGTGATTGCATGTCTGATCTCCATGTTTACCATGCTGTTTATGCTCAGATGGCTCGAAAGGGTTGCAAAATAAAGACCTGCTTATATGAACCGGTTAAGGCTGTCTGCAAAGGCAGCCTTAATCTTTTTCAGGATATTGATGTATTTTTACCGGCTCAACTCCAGCAGACTGTTCATGCACTTTCCCGGCAACAAACGTTACAACAGTTACAACGAATACTTCAAAAGCACCTTTGGAAGCAGGGTGCAGAAAGTATCCATTGATGCCGGTTTCACCTGTCCCAACCGCGACGGCACTGCCGGTACCGGTGGCTGCACTTATTGCAACAACGATGCATTCAATCCATCGTATTGCAGTCCTTCTAAAAGCATCACCCGTCAGATTGAGGAGGGCATCGCATTTCACAAAGTGAGGTACCGCAGGGCGATGAAATACCTGGCATATTTCCAGACATATTCAAATACCTATGCCCCACTCGGCCACCTGAAAGAAATTTATTCTGAAGCCTTACAACATCCTGATGTGGTTGGATTGGTGATCGGCACCCGCACCGATTGCATGGATGATGAAAAACTGGAATATTTCAGCCGCCTTTCAGAGAATTATTATGTGATGATTGAGTACGGGCTGGAGTCGACCAGTGAGCAAACCCTGATCGGCATCAACCGCGGCCATACCGTGGCCCAGGCCGAAGCAATGATCAGGAAAACGGCGTCTTACGGGCTCAGAACCGGCATCCACCTGATTTTCGGGCTTCCGGGTGAGACGAGGCAGGAAATGCTCGGCAGGGCCGGCATCATCTCCGCGCTTCCACTGACGACCGTAAAGTTTCATCAGCTTCAGATCGTTAAAGGCACGAAAATGGCTATGCAATACCGCGAACAGCCCGGAATGTTCTCCCTTTTCAGTCTGGATGAATACATCAGCTTTATTGTATCGTTTATCGAACGGCTGAATCCATCTTTTGTAATTGAACGCTTTACCGGAGAAGTGCCGCCCCGCTATCTGGAAAGCCAGCCCTGGAGCAACCTCCGCGCCGACCAGGTAGCGGTCATGATTGAAGAAGAGCTGGAAAAACGCGATACCTGGCAGGGAAGGCTTTGGGTTGGGTAAACTCCGGAAAAGCAGTCGCTTCAATTCTGCAACCAAGGCTTTTAAAAACCTGACCTTACATTTCCGTAAAGGGATAGTTCGATTTTTCAATCCCCAGGCGTGAATGACTGTGCTGAGCGTAATAAATCCTCACTTCATCGCCCACATTCACTTCTTCATATAACTCCCGGCTTACTTCATATCTTGTACTATTAAGGATAAGATAGAAGCAACTGCTGTCCCGCATTTCCTGACCCCACAATTTCGGAAATAAATTACCCAGAACCGGAATATGCATGGCACCGCTACCAGCTTCATACGAGACATTACTCTCCTTAGCCTGAACCATTGCTTTTTCCCAGACCTTCATACCATCCCTCAAATCCTGGTTCAGCTTATGGCTTATTTTGAAGTGGATCAGCAGACAAAGCAGCAAAACTGCAGCATTGGCAAAAATCACAACCCTCACATCCGGAACAAATTTAATAACGAAATTAAGGGCATTTAACAAAACCGCCAATGCCAGGAGCAATGCCGGAAAGAGATAGCCAAACCGCCGTTCATATCTGAGTGCGGCGATATCTTCAGGAGTCAGCTTCATGTAATTTCATGTTTTGATGATAATGACAAAATCAGATCAGCGTAGAGGCTCTGTCAACAGGCCTAATGAGACCGTTCAGCCTGCTCATCAGAATCTCTTTTGGTTTTCAACCGTTTGGCATCTTTCAGGGCACGGCTGATGATCCACTCAATCTGTCCGTTGGTGCTTCTGAATTCGTCTGCCGCCCATTTTTCAAGGGCTTCCATCAATTCAGCATCTATCCTTAAAGCAAATGATTTCTTCTGCCCCATTGTATCTTCTTTCTTTTTCCTTTCCTGCGTTTAATCCGCTAAATTCTGTGACCTTTGCGTTGCTGACGCAATATGTAGCGCGACAGGTACGTTTGCAAAACCACCAGCAACAGCCAGTCTTCGCGTCGTTTAAGGCTATCGCTGATCTCAAGGTTGAAATCATATTTAAACCCTTTCCACAAAAATTTTATCCGCAGCACCGCCATTTCCCTTTTATCATGGTCCATCAGCACATACCGGTAATCAAAAAACCCTTTGGGTTGGAAAATGTACGATTGCCTGTGACCCTGACGGATCACATCGATCAGGGTTTTCCCTGTCCACTTTATGCGGAAGGTAATCTCAGCCTTCCCGTTACGGAGAATTTCAAATTTACTTCTCCAGATATCAAGCGGCCTGATTTCATATTCATCTCCGTCGGAAAGGCGGATGGTCGCCTGGTACGACATCCGTTTGAGATACGTCAGCGTAGCTAGGCGCTCATCTCCTTCATGAAAGGCTATATTCTTACTGTCAATAGTAATTGCTTTCATCGCCTGCAAAATTTCAGCTTTTGAGCATTTTACTGGTGAAGCGTCCCTGTATTGATCACCGGACTGGCATCCTTATCGGAACAGAGCACCACCATCAGATTGCTCACCATGGCTGCTTTTTTCTCTTCGTCCAGATCAACAAGCTTCTTTTCCGAAAGCTGGGCCAGCGCCATTTCAACCATACTGACAGCACCTTCAACAATCTTAACACGGGCCGCGATGATGGCAGAGGCCTGCTGGCGGCGCAACATAGCGCCGGCAATCTCCGATGAGTAAGCCAGATAACTGATCCTGGCTTCAATAACATCAATTCCGGCGCGCTCCAGCCGTTCCGAAAGCTCCTGCTCGAGCACATGATTGACCTCCTCACCACCAGCCCTGAGCGTAATCTCCGACAGCTCATCGTCGAAATTATCATACGGATAATGCCCGGCCAGTTTACGGATGGCCGCTTCGCTCTGGATTTCAACATAATGAATGTAATCGTCAACTTCAAAAGCCGCCTTGAAAGTGTCCTCTACCTTCCATACCAGAACTATACCGATCATGATCGGGTTTCCGATCTTGTCGTTCACCTTGATGGGATCGCTGTTCAGGTTTCGTGCGCGGAGCGAAATCTTCTTTTTGGTGTAAAACGGGTTTACCCAGAAAAATCCGTTGTGTTTCACCGTGCCGATATAATCACCGAACAACACCAGCACACTCGACTCATTCGGATTGACAACCAGGAATCCGGGCATAAGGAATAAAGAGACAAGCAGTACAGCACCTGAAACTATCATCAGCCATACAACCTCATTGTAGATGACCACATTGTAAATAAATAATGCAATCATAGCCAGCACAACAACCAGCATCACATAACCCGACATGGGGCGGACAAATTTTTCTTTAGGTTCCATTTTGATATCATTTTGATATTGCAAATATACTATTATAAAACTACCTTTGTCAAGATTTTCTTAAAATATTTTTTTGAAAAGATTTTCCATTCAAACTTTTACTTTTGTTCCTGCTTTCAAATACGCTGTTTTGTGAACAGAAAAACTTACCGGCATATCTTTTTCGATCTCGATAAAACCCTGTGGGATTTCGAAACCAACAGTGTGGAAACTTTCAGGGAGATTTTCAGCAAATACAGGCTGTCGGAAAAAGGGGTGGATTCATTTGACCGCTTTCTCGAAAGGTATAACCATCATAACCTGATGTTATGGGAATTTTACCGTCAGGGAGAAATTGTGAAGGAAGTACTCAACATCCGCCGGTTTGCACTTACCCTTCATGAATTCGGGATCAGCGACAACCTGCTCAGCAGCAATATGGCCAACGACTATGTTACACTCAGCCCGACCAAAACCAACCTATTCCCTGATACCTATGCAATTCTGGAATACCTGGGCGATAAATACAAGCTTCACATCATCACCAACGGATTTGAAGAAGTGCAGTATAAGAAGCTTAACAATGCCGGGTTAATGAAATATTTTACATCTGTGATCACCTCCGAGGACGCAGGGACCAGAAAGCCCGAGCCCGGGATTTTCGAATATGCATTGCAGCGGGCCGGAGCAGAATCAGAAGAAAGCCTGATGATAGGCGACGATGAAGAAGTAGATATCCTTGGCGCCCTGTCGGTGGGAATGGATCAGGTGCTGGTTGACTATAACGGAGAAATCCATGATTCAAAAGCGACCTACCGTATCCGTAAACTCAGCGAACTGTTCGGTCTGTTATAAAAAAAGGCTACCGGTAGGCAGCCTTAAGATCTCTTTAAGCATAAAACTACTTGCTTTCAGGAGCCGGAACCGGTTTAGCGGCTTTGGCTTTGTCGCCACTGCAGCATGCCTTGGCTTTCTCGCTGGAGCAAGGCGTTGCGCAACCGGCTTTAGCTTCGGTAGTTTTGGCGCTTGTGCAGCATCCTTTGGCATCCTTCTTCTCAACTGCAGGAGCAGCAGCATCGGATTTGGCAGTAACTACTTTTTCAGTAGATTTTTTTGCAGGAGCATTTTGTGCATTAACTGTTGATACGGCAAAAGCAAAAGTAAGCGCAACAACAGAAAACAGAATTGCAAATTTTTTCATAGAAGATTGGCGTTAGATTTGTCGCAAAGATACGACCTGTCAAAAGAATCCGGATATTGAAAAATGTTAATATTTTGTTAAAGTACTGATTTGACAGGATTTTCCCATGAAAATACTACATTTCGGCCAGAACGGTCAGCTTCCCGCTTACCTTTTGGTTAAGGCTGACTTTAACAACGGCATCCAGGGGAAGAAATACATCCACCCGGGAGCCAAACTTAATAAATCCGATTTCATCGCCCTGCCGTACATTATTGCCCTCTCTTGCATAGCAAACGATACGGCGCGCCATGGCACCGGCAATCTGCCTGACCAGAACCTGCACTCCATGAGCATTTTCAATAACAACGGTAGTCCGTTCATTTTCAACGGACGATTTGGGATGCCATGCCACAAGGTATTTACCGGGATGGTATTTCATATAACACACGGAACCGGAAACAGGGGCCCAGTTAACATGTACATTGTTCGGTGACATAAATACCGAAATCTGCCTTCTTGTCCCTTGAAAAAATTCAGGTTCGGTGACTTCCTCAATGGCAACAATTTTCCCATCGGCGGGACTGAGAACCAGAGATTCATCAGGCACGGTCAATCTTTTGGGGGACCTGAAAAACCGCACTATCCAGACAAACATCAGTGCCAACAGCCCCCAGACAACATAATGAAGCCACAAAGGCATGGGAATCAATCCGGTAACCGGTGAAATTATCCCAAGGGCAATAAATGCAATAAGAATAATCAGATATCCCTCTTTATGTATTCCCATGATCCGTCGATTCTTAATAAATGAAATGATTAACCCTTGTCCAGCGACAGATTTCTTTACATCTGCCGGAATGATCATCCGATATTACTACCTGAGAAAGCTGATAATCAGGTATACAAACGGTGCAGCAACCAAAACAGCGTCAAACCTGTCGAGTATCCCTCCGTGTCCCGGCAGCAGGGAGCCCGAGTCTTTGATCCCGGCACTTCGTTTCAGCATGGATTCAATCAAATCGCCCAACGTGCCAAAAATAATGATTACAAGTGCAATCAGCATCCATTCAAGGGAAGAAAATTCAAGAAAGGAGGCAGAAATCATATAAGCGGTGAGCAGTCCGGCCACAGTTCCACCGGCAAATCCTTCCCATGATTTCCCCGGGCTGATCCGCTCAAGCATTTTCCTTTTGCCAGCCATTGAACCCACTATGTAAGCGCCTGAATCATAAATCCATAGAATCAGAAAGAACCCTAGCAGGGCGCCTCCGTGTATCCAACCGCGATCAGCCTCAGGATTGAAGAATCCATTCAGGAGGGCCAGCGGAAGCACAATCCAGGCAATTCCCAGCAATGAAGCGGCCACGTTGCTGAAAGGTTTGCCGGTATTCCGGAAAAGTTCTGCGATCAACAGAAACGGAACAATCATGAATCCGGCCCTCAGGTAATCCGGAGACAATAATCCTGATACTACCGCTACCACACCGGCATAAACAACGATCGATACAATCAGCGAAGCCACCCTGGCAGGGTATACATCAAGGCGGGCCATCACCCTGAAATATTCAAACATCCCGGCAACCGAAACCAGCAGAAACAGGGATGCAAATACCCAGGGGCTCAGCAATACTGATCCAATGATAAATATTACGAAGAAAGTACCTGTGATGGTACGTTTTATAAAATTATTCACGATTTAGCTTATTGATGATTTGCATAGCCAGAAATGCTTCATCCACCTGTACATAAAGTTCAACTTCACCGATCAGGTAAACAGAATCCTGCTTATTAACTGTAATTGCCACAATCTGGTGCTCTTCAAGCATACCCTTTATCAGTTCCGCTTCGTGCAGGTGGTTGGTGGTGAATATGCAGGTCCAGCCTTCCATACTTTCCGTTCTTACCGGTTATTCTACATCATCTGCCATAAACAGATAGACTTCTTTTGGCCCATGCGCACCCATCACCAGTGTTTTCTCAATATCGGCCGTCCTGCTGGGCCCTGTCACCACCGAAATCATCGAGGGCAGCCTGCCGCTGTATTTGATCCTCATTTTTTCAATGGCATCCTTAATGTCATTTACCACCTGCGAAGTAAAAGCAATAACAACAAGAATTTCAGGATAAGCGTGCATGCGCCGCCCTGACTTCTGCCGGGACGAAACCATAATACTCCCGAAACGCGCAATCAGGTACTCACAGGAAGTAACGGCAACCTTCATTGATTCCATATCATCGTCGCCGGTTTTTACCTTAATCCCGGCATGCCTGAGCAAACCCGTAAGGGCTTCATCCTTGCACCATGCCTGCTCCCAAAGATGATCATCAAAAACAAGCCTGACCTTTTTCACCATATCTTCGGGTGATTCGCAGAATATAAACTTCCCACCTGCCAGGGTAAACTCCCGGGCAAAATTGATATCGGGAGGCTCATTCATAGGCTTGTAGACCGGCGAATCGAATTCAACCCCGGAGAATGGATTATCGGCAGGTTCAATCAGCGCGTGCCGGATGTTCTTCAACACTTTTTCGCGGGTCGTGCTTTCCCGGATATGTTCCGGACGGGTGTTGAATTTATTGCGCGCTTTCATGGCCTCAGTTTATCAACGCTGATTATTGATTTTCATCGGGTTGAACAGGTTCTTCCGGCTGTGGTTCAACAGGCTGTATACCGGAATCACTTCCCTGGACTGCGTTTTCAGAAGGACCGTTCTGCCCGTTAAATTCATGTGATTCTTCAAAAGGCCTTTTCCCAAAGATAGCCTCAAGATCTTCGCGGAAAATTACCTCTTTTTTCAGAAGTATAGATGCCAGCTCTTCCAATTTATCGCGGTTCTCTGAAAGTATCTCCTTGGCACGGCTGTAAGCCTGTTCAATGATTTTCTTGATTTCAGTATCAATAAGCTGAGCAGTTGCTTCGCTGTATGGCTTACTGAATGAGTATTCCTGCTGACCCGTTGAGTCATAATAACTCACATTCCCGATCTCTTTGTTCAGGCCAAAGTAAACTACCATGGCGTAAGCCTGTTTGGTCACCTTTTCAAGGTCGTTCAGGGCCCCGGTAGAAATTTTCCCGAAAACCACATCCTCCGAAGCCCTTCCGCCCAGGGTGGCAACCAGCTCGTCAAACATCTGCTCATAAGTGGTAATCTGACGCTCTTCGGGCAGATACCATGCAGCTCCGAGCGCTTTGCCACGTGGAACAATGGTAACTTTAACCAGCGGATGCGCATATTGCAGCAGCCAGCTTACCGCGGCATGTCCGGCTTCGTGGAAAGCAATGACCTTCTTCTCCTGTGGAGAAATAATTTTGTTCCGCTTTTCCAGACCGCCGATGATCCGGTCAATGGCATCCATAAAATCCTGCTTGCTGATCTCTGTCTTGTTTCTTCTGGCAGCGATCAAAGCAGCTTCGTTGCAGACATTGGCAATGTCGGCTCCTGAAAAACCGGGCGTTTGCTTCGAAAGAAAATCAACGCCGACGGATTCGTCAAACTTCAGGGGTTTCATGTGCACCTTAAAGATTGCCTTTCGCTCTTCCAGATCAGGCAATTCCACGTGAATCTGCCTGTCGAAACGGCCGGCACGCAGCAGGGCGCGGTCGAGTATATCGGCGCGGTTGGTCGCCGCCAGGATAATAACACCGGCATTGGTGGCAAAACCATCCATCTCGGTGAGCAGCTGATTCAGGGTATTCTCACGCTCATCATTGGCCCCGGTAATCTGGTTCCTACCCCTGGCGCGGCCAATGGCATCAATCTCATCGATAAAGATGATACAGGGAGCCTTCTCTTTGGCCTGCTTGAAAAGGTCGCGTACCCTTGAGGCGCCGACCCCTACGAACATTTCAACAAAATCAGATCCTGAAAGGGAGAAAAACGGCACCTTTGCCTCTCCTGCAACCGCTTTGGCAAGCAGGGTCTTACCTGTTCCGGGAGGTCCAACCAATAAAGCGCCTTTGGGAATCTTCCCTCCCAGGGTGGTATATTTCTTCGGATTCTTCAGAAAATCCACGATTTCCATGATTTCAACCTTGGCTTCTTCCAATCCGGCCACATCGTTAAAATTGATGTTAACGTGTGTATCCTTATCAAAAAGCTGGGCCTTGGATTTGCCGATATTGAATATCTGTCCTCCGCCACCGGCACCGCGGCTCATCATCCGCATGATGAAAAACCAGGCCCCGATCAGCAACAACACCGGTAAAATCCACGAAAGCGCGTCGCCCCATACATTGCGCCTGGTAAGGTTTTCAATATAAACCGGCTTCTCAAGATCCTGCTGGATATCACTCACATCCTTTTCGAAAGTTTCTACAGAGCCAATGTTATAAACATATTGCGGACGGGTGCTGCCAAATCCCTCACCGGGCCTGACATCCTTGAATTTCTCAAGCGCCAGCTTGTCTTTCTTTATAAATACTTCTGCAAACTCCTTATTGACAAGCACCAGGCGTTCAACCTCCTGATTCAGGATCATTTCCTTTAATTCGCCCCACCCGATGTTTTTCACTGTAGTGTTCCAGTTCATCAGCTGTAAGCCGATGATTAATACTGCCAGCAGGGCATAAATCCAATAATAGCTGAATCTGGGTTTATTGTTTTTCAGCTTCGGATCAGGCCTGTTATTGCTTTCAGGTTTCTTTTCGTTCGTATCGTTCATAGTAATGTCAGACTCCCTCTGCGGATGCGTTTTTCTTAGTTTTTTTCTTCGCCGGAGGCGCAGGCTTGCAAAGCCTGATTTCAGCGTCGGCCCACAAATCTTCCAGGCGATAGTATTTCCGGGCAGTTTCCTGGAATATGTGAACAACAACATCCACATAATCAAGCAACACCCATTCTGCATTCTCAAATCCCTCTTTTTTCCAGACATTATGCCCTACCGCCTTTTTTACCTCCATCTGAACTGAATCGGCGATGGCTTCAACCTGGGCACGGGAACCGGCATGGCAAACTACAAAAAAGTCAGCTACCGCATTATGCATTTTACGGAGATCGATGGTCACCACATCTTCTCCCTTTTTTTCAAAAATTCCTTCTGTTACAATAGCAGCCAGCATTTCAGATGCCGACTTTACTTTTTTACCCGCCATAGGCCATTAATATAATATTTTTGCAAAGTTAATCAATAAAACCGGTATTTAAAGAAAGCTGCCGACGGCAGCCCGCTTTTCGGGCAAACTGATGGCACCAGAAAGCATATCAACAATTATACCGTCGATTCTTCTGTCATTTTAACCAATACAATGAAGCATGAAGTCAAAGTTACCAGGAATGATTGAACTCTGCGAAACCGCTTCGACCAACGATTATATGGAGATGCTGCTGAGTACTTCAAACCCGGAGGAAGGATCAATTGTTTACGCAACGTATCAGACTTCCGGCAAAGGGCAGGAAAACAACCGCTGGGAGAGCGAAGCCGGGAAAAATATCCTGGCAACTGCAGTGCTCTATCCTCACTTTCTCCGCCCGGATCAGCAGTTTTTTCTTACAATGGCAGTATCCTTATCCGTTTGTACCCTGATCAGTAAAACAGAGCCAACATTGCCGCCAATGATCAAATGGCCAAACGATATCTATCTGAATAATAGAAAAATAGCGGGAATACTGATAAAAAACGCCCTGAGCGGCGACAGCATTCAGCATACCATTACCGGCCTCGGCATGAACATCAACCAGACCCGCTTTTCAGCCAACGCGCCACTGGCGGTGTCCCTGTCAGGAATCACCGGCAAAACCTACCACCTCCCTACGCTTCTGACAAATTGGCACGAAAGTCTGATGTGGTGGTACAGCCAACTCATGGAAAACCGGCTCTCCATGCTTGAGGCTGAATACCTCGGCCGGCTTTACCTGCTCAATCAACCTGCTGAGTTTATAATCAATGGGAATCGTTTAACGGCGACCATTACCGGTATTGGTGAATTCGGGAAACTCAGGCTGAACGGAGAGGATGGAAAGGAATATTTATGCGATCTGAAGGAAGTGGTTTTTGTCCCTTCCGGCAAATAAAAAAACCGCCGCTATTTAATTCAAAGACAAATCAGCTGGCCGCTTCACAGATTTCCTTCAGCTTCACTGCCAGGATATTGATAAAATTGCCCAGCGGACGCGAAGCCATCATCATCAGCATAGGGCTGAGATCGGCATTAAACTGCAGCTTAACCCTGGATGTTTCAGTCCCGGTTTCATCAATAAAACACTGAAGATCAAAGGAAAACGGAACTTTTCCATCAGCAACGATATCAATCCGGCTATTGGGAATCCGTGACCTGTAGCGCATTCCAAGCGTTGCCATGTTCTGGATGTTAAAACTGCAACTCTCGCTGTCCGATTTCCAGTCGGTTACCTGAGGCGGCATCAGTTTCTCAAAATTGCCGAAATCTGCGAGAAATTCATAGATATACCCTGGATCACGGGCAATAACTACCTCGTCACTATTGAATGTTGCCATAAGAAGGGAATTATTTACCCCAGTTTTCAGGGTTTTCGCGCCAACTGATCAGCGATTGAAGATCAGATTCCTTGATGTAATCCCTTTCAAGGGCCTGCTTGATCAACTGATCATAATTAGTCAGGGTGCGCAGGGTGCACTTTTCCTTTTTAAAATTGGATTTGGCAGAATCAAGTCCATAAGTGAATATTGCCACCATTCCTTTAACATTGCATCCTGCATCGCGCAACGCATGTACAGCAGCAAGGCTGCTCTGCCCGGTAGATACCAGGTCTTCAACCACAACCACCGATTGCCCTGACTCAACAACGCCTTCAATCTGGTTGGTAAGACCATGCTCTTTCTTGGCAGAACGGACATAAACAAAAGGAAGGCCAAGGTCCTGGGCCACCAGCACACCGTGGGCGATAGCCCCGGTTGCAACACCGGCGATCAGATCGATGGAGCCAAACTCCTCGCTGATCATTTTGGCAAACTCCTGACGCACAAAAGTGCGTACCTTTGGGTAAGATAAGATTTTGCGGTTATCACAATAGATAGGAGATTTAATCCCCGAACTCCATGTAAAAGGATTATTTACGTCAAGTTTTATTGCTTTAATTTGCAATAAGAACTCTGCAGTATCCAGTGCTAGTGAATCATTTTTACTCATGCGGCAAATGTACAAAGTTTTTTATAATGACAGTCCGGTAATTCTTACTGATTCATTACCTGAGGCGAAATCAGGAGAAAGCGGGCGTGTGGTTCTGATAAACTCGCGTATGGATTTGAAAGAGGAAGTAAATCACTTTCTGAAAGCCCCCACATCCCAACCGGTAGCGATATATAACAACGGAAACATACAGAAATTGCTCGACGACTTTATTTCACTTTTCTGGTACCTTGAGGCATCGGGCGGTATTGTCCGGAATACGTCCGGCGAACGTTTGTTTATCTACAGGTTCGGAAGGTGGGACCTGCCAAAAGGCAAGATTGAAAAAAATGAAACGCCTTCTGCTGCCGCGATAAGGGAGGTTACAGAAGAAACCGGAATCACAGGTCATCATCTTGTTGCAGAACTGCCTTCGACTTTTCACATATATGAACACAAAGGCAAAAAGGTACTGAAAAGAACTTACTGGTATGCAATGGCGTACGCAGGCAGTGCCACGCCGGTTCCGCAACTTGAAGAAGGCATTACCCGGGCAGAATGGTTTGAGAAAAGTAAATTAAGCACCATTCTCAGCAGCACCTATGCCTCATTGCACGATCTGATCCGGTACGACATCAGCCGCAGACAATAGCGCTTTATGCAGGTTTTTGTCTTAACTTTGCTGATATATTTCCAAACCCTATGATCAAACGCGCAGTTTTTCCCGGCTCCTTCGATCCCATTACACGCGGACACGAAAATATTATCCGCAGGGCCCTGCCCCTGTTCGATGAGATTATTGTTGCAATCGGACTTAACATTGAAAAGAAAAATTATTTCGATCTCAATGACAGGATCAGATGGATACAGATGGTTTTTGCAGACTGCCCGCAGATAAAAGTGGACAGCTATTCCGGTCTGACGGTGGATTATTGCAGGGATATTTCCGCCTCTTTTATTCTCAGAGGATTGCGCACCTCCGCCGATTTTGAATTTGAGCGGACCGTTGGCCAGGTCAATAAAAAGCTTTACCCCGAAATAGAAACCGTATTTCTGCTGACCACTCCGGATTATACCTCCATAAACTCTTCCATCGTGCGCGATGTCTATAAAAATGGCGGGGATGTCAGTCTGTTTATCCCGGATGCGGTAAAACTTCCCGCATCAGGTAAAAGCAAATGATTTTTGGAAACCGGGTAATCATACAGTAAAACCACCCCGGGATCAACAACTGAAGGATGCGGAAATTCAGGTTTCGGGCTGGCTGAAAATGCTGAAATTAACCTTCCCGTACTTCCGTTTTTGTATGAACCCTTTAAAATTTTCGAAGTTGTAATCGCGCGAGTGCTCAAGCACCAGCCAGCCGCCGGGTTTCAACAGGTTCCGGTCCATTACGGTTACGGGGATTTCCTCAACGCCCTGCATCTCGTAAGGAGGGTCACAGAAAATGATATCATAACGGGTATCGCAGTTGCGTAAAAACCTGAAGGCATCGGACCTGAATGACAGCACCGCCTCGAAGCCAAGATCCGCCGCTGTTTTTCTGATGAAATTCACGCATCTCAATTCCAGATCAATGCTCGTTACGCCCCTGGCTCCCCTGCTGGCAAATTCATAGGTGATATTCCCTGTTCCTGCAAAAAGGTCAAGCACTGCAACATCCTCCAGGTCGAAATGATTCACGAGAATATTAAACAGCGCTTCTTTGGCAAGGTCAGTGGTCGGCCTTACAGGAAGGTTGCGGGGGGCATGGATTTGCCTGCTTTTGTGGGTTCCGCTTATAATTCGCATAACGAGGGGCTCAAAAGAGTGTAATAGCGGTGAGTTTCAGACTGAACGGTGACATAACCCCCTATGTGAGGTCCTGATTGTTCAAGCATGTCAATATTTCTTACATACTTTGCAACCAACCTGAACAGTGCATCATCCTTACCGGCCTTCCCCAACAGAAACAGCGGCGTTTTCTCAGGATTCAGGGCCAGTTGCTCCATGACAAACATGATAAAGTAAACGGTATCTTCGTGTGTGCGGCATTCAAATGAATTGCAGAAAACCGGAAGTCCGCCCCTCAGAACAATAATACCTGCAGCGTCGTATTCAATGTTAACAAAGATAAGTTCAGGAGCTTCGGTGCGCTTAAACCTCGGGAGCAGTGAATCAAGCAGTGCCCCTGTCTCGTGAAACTTCAGGGTATCCGGAAACCGTGATTCCACCTCATGCAGCAGTCCCCGGTAAATACCATAAACCAGACGTATATCAGCGGATCTGAGATTCTGAACCAGAATCCGTGAATCTGCCCCGATTTTATGAACAAACCGGAGATAATCGCCTGCCATGCTATCATTAAATAAAGGCCCCGGGACGAGCGTAAAAAAGCGGCTGTGGAAAATGGTGCATACCTTGCGGTAACTTTTGGTAAGAACCGGATGAGTGGTCAAAAGCCGGTTCAGATAATCACTGTAAAGGATACCGGACATGGGCCCGTCCTTAATGCGGACCGGATCAGGAAAGGTTAAAGATTCGAGTCCGATATACTGGCTGTGAACCGGTGAATAAACGGAAAAAGAAAGTCCATCCGGCTCAATCCGGATGGACAGGTCAAATTCTTCTGAAAATGCCGGATCAAATAGACGGTCGTAAGCACTGAACTGCGTCTGATATTCGCCGGGCATAATTAACAAATCTACTCCCAGTTACCGTCGGTAGTTGCTTCAGTGAGCGACCCCATTTTAATTCCCGGATATCTGTTCATGGTTTTCTGCTGTTCGGTAAGGTTGATCACATCCTGTTTAGCAAGATCAAAAAGATAATACTCGTAAGGCACCAAAATCTCGATCACCGGAACAATCACACCTCCCTTATCCACTTTAGCTGTACTTATTTCGAATTTTCGGCCCTCAGAATGCGGAATTAAAGCGAGGTCTTCCAGTTTGAAGTTTACACGCCTGGAATACAATGAGTCGGCAATCCCCACGAACCCGATGGTGTCATTGATGGTTTTGGTAAATGTGGTGTCATTGGGATCTGCAACAATTTTCACTACCGGAATCTGTCCCGTTCTCAGAAACTCAAAAAGGGTGTCAAAACTGCTTGTATAAGCGTTGTTAAACTGCTTGTAAAAGGTCTGCGCAGTCCTGATGTCCTTTAATTTCGCAACTATCTGGGAATTGCGGGCATTGAGTTCCTCCTGAAACCTGATGGGCTTCATAATGGAAGCATAAAGCAGATAAGCCAGAACAATGACTACTATCGCCAAAACAACCTTGATAACAGTACTTTTCATAAGAAATAAAATTTTTTCGCATTGCAAATGTATAATAAAATTTGATTGTTCAATCCCTGAACCGGATTTTTATTCATGCTATGCATCGTTAGCCATTACAGGTAATTACGAAGCCTTATTGACTTATTTTTCCCTGAAGACCGGATAAACTCACCGGTTACAATCTCCTATGCGTTCAATTTAAACCTGGATTACCAGGCATACCATAAAAATATTTCCTATCCTTTTGAATACAAATGTCTTAACGATTGCATTTATCATTTTTTATGAAACTTATATACAAAGTTTGGCATGTAATTAGTTATATTTGCCGGCAAGTGTAATTTTTAACCAAACAAGAATCCAAATGAAAAAAAGAAAAATGTTAAAGGCTTTTGTTGCTGCTGTTGTGCTCTCTTTCAGTTTAAACCTGGCTACTGCCCAATCCATCGAAGATGCAACCAATGCCTATAACCGTGGTGTGGAACTCGCCGCATCCGACCTTCCCAAAGCAGTGGAAGCATTGCTGCAGGCAGCTTCGATTGCTGAAAAAGCAGGTCCTGAGGCACAGGAAATTCTGACGCTCTCAAGGCAACAGATTCCGGTTCTGCAATACAATCACGCGACTGCATTGTATAAGGAGAAAAAAATTGATGAAGCCATCACCAACTTTGAACTTGCGCACAACTATGCAGTTGAATTCGGCGATAACGGTATTCAGGCTAAAGCCGATGACCTTCTGCCCAAGTTATACCGTGTGAAAGGCAATAACGAATACAAGGCAAACAAATTCGCCGAAGCACTTGAAAGTTTCGAAAAAGCATTGGGTTATGACCCGGATTTTGCCGGTGCTCACCTCAGCAAAGGACTTGTTTATAACAAACAGAACAAGAACGATGAAATGAAAGCCGCCATGGATGCCGCCATCGAAGCCGGTTTAAAAACCGATGACTCAAAAACCGTAGAGCAGGCACGAAAATTTATGAGCGACAACCTGATTGTTGACGCCAATGCCGCGTTCAAGAAAAATGATTTCAATGCCACGGTAGAAATGCTGAATGAATCTGTTAAATACTCAGAAAGCAATCCTGAAGCATTTTATCTTTTCGCTGTAGCTTACAACAAACTCTCGCGTTGGGATGAAGCCATTGCCAGTGCAGAAAAAGGAATGGGACTTGAAGAAAATACTCCCGCCAAGCAAGCCAGATTCCATTTTGAGATCGGTATGGCCCAGGCCGGAAAAGGTTCAACCGGGGACGCCTGTGCTTCATTCAGGAAGGCCGCTGTCGGCCCCCTGGCCGAATCTGCCAACTACCAGATCAAGACTGTTCTGAAGTGCAGCTGATAAGCCTGAAGTTCTGAAATAAACCCTGAAAGGGTGATTATAAGCAGCTGAACAAAAACAACAAAGTTCAGCTGTTTTTTTATGACTTGTACGAAAGATAAACTTAACCCCGGGCGAAGGAAAAGAAATCCATGCAATACCGGATATAACCGTTCATCGCTTGTTGAGAATAATGAGCGCGGCAATAACTCCGGGGATCCAGCCGGCAAGAGTAAGTATAAAAACAATCAGAAATGAGCCGCACCCTTTATCCAGCACGGCAAGGGGCGGAAAAATAATGGCCAGCAGAACGCGGAGAATGGACATATCGACCTTAATTTTGGTCAAAAATAATGATATTGCCCGAAAATCTTATGTATATTTTGTAAGTTTGGGGATATGGACAAGTTTTCGGTTCACTTTTGTGATGCCGTCAGGGATTACCTGGATTTCCGCACAAGAAAATATCCGGCAAAAACCGTTTTGAAGCTGATCTGCGACAGATATCAGCTTGACGCCGTAGAAAGAATGATGCTTTTCCGGGGCATCTCCCTGCCTGAAACTGCACAGAACAGAGTTGCAAAGCTTTGCGGTCTGCCGCCGGCTGGGAGCCTTTTCCATGTTGACTATTTTAACCAATGCCTGATTATTGTAAGTTACCTTTCCGGTAACAGGGTCTTTATTTCCTGTGATGGTGTTTTAAGGGATGCATCAGGATTTCATGGGAAAAAGATCCCTGAGCATTTGTTTCTCAGATCAGTAGACCTGGTTTTTAAAACACTGGAAAGTTTCCGACCCGCAGGCATAGTTTTTTATGCCGATAGTCAGGTAACCAGGGCCGAACAACTGGCATCGGTTGCCGGCAAATTATCCGGCCATGCTTCCGTCAATTGCCGTATGCTGGTGACAGACAAGGCAGATGCAGAACTTACTTCGGCTGCTGAAGGGATAATCTGTACCGCTGATTCGGCTATTATCGACCGAGTGCGATTGCCGGTTTTTGATCTGGCGAAATACATCCTGGAGCACACTTACAATCCTGTATTTCAGGACCTGAGAAACATCTGCGCTTCAACGCAGTTTCCACGGATTCCTCCTGTCACCTGAAACAGTTTCAAGACCGGTCATCATAAAATGTTGGTACCGCACAAGACAGCATACTCCGGGATATCACTGCAGAAATCCAGCTTCTTATCCTGGTAGTTCACTTTTGCGCAATAATGCTCTATCCCATTGGTAATCAACAAATAATCAACCTTTAATGCCAGATTATAGGCAGATGCCTGAAAAAAAACTTCTTCGGTTAGCGGAACCCTGGGAGCCTTGCATTCGGCAATCATCACAGGACGTCCGTCGGGTGCAAATACCAGCAGATCAAAACGGCGAGGCATACGGTTTACCCTGAGACCCCGTTCAGATGCAACCATATGTCCGGGTACTTTTCTGTCATTACAGAGATACTGGATGAGATGCTGCCGGACCCACTCTTCAGGAGTAAGGGCCACAAACCGTCTGCGCAAAGGGTCAAAAATCTCACGTCGTTCAGATGATTCTCTGATCCTGAATTTGTAATCCGGAAAATTCAGCGGTTGCATTGTTGAAGGTCTGTATTGTATTATAACTGCAACATTATATCAAAAACCTTACATTTGCAATAAAATAAGTAATTTGTTCAATGCGCTAAAATGACAGGCCGGGCATGAAAACCAAGCAGGAAATCACAGAGAACTGGCTTCCGAGATATACAGGAACCTCTCTTCAGGAGTTTGGCGGGTATATATTGCTGACAAACTTCAACCATTACCTTGAACTTTTTGCCCGCTGGAACAATGTTGAGATCAGGGGCGTAAACAGGGCCATGCCGAGTGCAACGGCCGGAGAAATCACCATGATCAATTTCGGTATGGGAAGTGCCAATGCGGCAACCATTATGGACCTGCTCGGAAGCATCAGGCCCCAGGCCGTGCTGTTTCTCGGCAAATGCGGAGGACTCAAACACAGGGCGGAACTCGGCGACCTCATCCTGCCAATCGCCGCTATCCGGGGTGAAGGAACTTCCGACGATTATTTCCCTCATGAGGTGCCTGCACTGCCTGCCTTCAGCCTGCAGAAAGCAATATCCACCACCATCCGGGATTTCAACCGGGACTACTGGACCGGAACAGTATACACCACCAACCGCAGGGTTTGGGAGCATGATGATGTTTTTAAAGAATACCTCCGTTCAATCAGGGCCATGGCCATTGATATGGAGACCGCAACCATATTCAGTGTTGGTTTTTTCAATGAAATCCCTACAGGGGCCCTTTTGCTGGTATCGGATCAGCCAATGATCTCTTCGGGTGTGAAAACCGAGGAAAGCGACCGGCATGTTACGGAAGAGTTTGTAGAAATCCACCTTAAAATCGGCATCGAATCCCTCAAACAACTTATCAATAAAGGTTTAACGGTTAAGCACCTTCGTTTCTGATCAAATCATCCCATGGCCACTGATTTCAACCGCATCCTGTCTGACCTGAAAAAGCGGATTTATTATCCTGTGTATCTGCTGAGCGGCGAAGAACCCTATTTTATTGACCTGATAAGCGATGCCATTGAACGGGAAGTACTCAGTGACATTGAAAAGGAATTTAACCAGACAATTCTTTACGGCCGCGATGTGAATGCAAGTATCATCCTTGACCATGCCAAGCGCTACCCGATGATGTCGAGCCACCAGGTTGTCATCGTTAAAGAAGCGCAGGAAATTAAAAACCTCGACGACCTGATACCATACATAGAGAAACCACTGAATACCACAATCCTGGTTTTTTGTTACAAATACAAAAAGTTCGACAAAAGAAAGTCTGTCTATAAACTGATTGAGAAAAAAGGTGTTGTCTTCGATTCAGCAAGAATTTATGAAGAGAAAATTCCGGGCTGGATCGTTTCACAGGTTGAAGCCAGCGGTTACGCCATCAGCCCCAAAGCCGCAAGCATGATCTCCGACGCCCTGGGGAATGACCTGAGCAAAGTATCGAATGAACTAGGTAAATTATATATCAATCTGCCCAAAGGAAGCCTGATCACGGAAAAACTGGTTGAAGACAATATCGGTATCAGCAAAGACTACAATTTTTTCGAATTGCAGAAAGCGCTGGTTAACAGAAATATTCCAAAAGCAAACCGGATCATCGCCTACTTTGCTTCAAATCCAAAGGAGAATCCCCTGATAAAAAATGTGATCCTGCTGTTTCACTTTTTTTCAAAGGTGCTGCTCTATCATTCTGTCAGAGGTAAGACTGATGCTGAAGCTGCGTCAGTGTTGGGCACCCCGGTCTACTTTCTGAATGACTACAAGACTGCCGTTCGCTGCTACAGCCCGGGGAAGGTTGTAGAGATTATCGGCCTGCTCAGGGAATATGACCTTAAAAGCAAGGGTGTTGATGCGGGTTCAGCGACCGACGGAGAATTAACGAAAGAACTTATCTACAAGATTTTACATTAAACGGACCTGAACCGCCGGGGTTCCGGAAAAACGAGCATAAAAAATTACAGGATTATACTTACCACTCATCAGTAACAGAAATTCTGAAACTATTTTACCTTGAATGGGATTTTATAAGGTTCGTTTGCCTGACAGGGAGTTCCGCAGTAATCCGGAAAACGCATCCTATTTCTTCCGGATAAATCTTTTACCCTGCTTTTTTTCTTTCTTAACGCGGTGCCGCAGCTGATAATTGATCTGCTCTCCATACATGCCGGCGATAAGTGCCGCGTACCTTTCCTGCATATAGGTCCTTCTCACCTTCAGGGTAGGCGAAAGCTCTCCCGACTCTACCGACCATTCCTTTTCCATCAGGATAAACTTCCTCACCTGCCAGGTATGGTCCAGTGTTTCATTCAGTTCGTTGATTTCGCGCTGAATTCTTTGAATCACCATTTCCGTTTTCGACATTTCAGCATTTGTGCTGTATTCAATGCCTTTGGCCTCGCACCACGAACGGAGGTATTCAAAATTGGGCACAATCAGTGCGGATGGATAATTACGGTTTTCCCCGATAACCATCGCACTTTCGATAAAAGGAGATTCTTTAATCCGGTTTTCAATCACCTGTGGTGCAATGTATTTCCCCAATGAGGTTTTGAAAATTTCTTTTTTACGGTCGGTGAT
>CAZDBX010000003.1:0-38682 GCA_964503805.1 uncultured Lentimicrobium sp.
TCCGGGTACAACTGAAAATCGGTTTTAATTTTATCGGATTTCTCATCCCGCATGCGCGGGATGAGAAATGACAGGACGCTTTTATAAAGGGAAAGGGGAGGCAGTGGGTGGCGGATAAGCCGTCATTCCGGCGAAGGAAGAATCCCGGCCCGGCATATTTCAGCTTCAATAATCAATATGGCCTAATTCAGAGAATGTTCCTCACCTCATTCTTGATCCGCTGTATGTGTCCACGGCCAAGTGCCTTAACCTCGCAACCCAACTCAAAGTACCGCCTTATCACCTCGTCGTTCAGAATACCGAAACAATCGATAATTGCAAGGGGCTGACCCGCCCACTTCAGGATGTCATCAGGATTCAGGTTCAGGTATTCTTTGTGCGGCACTGCCAGAATCATGGCTTCGGCGCCCTTAAGGATGGCCGGAAGGTCTTTAATAACCCTTGCGTCTTTCAGGTGTTCCTGATTGCGGAAGAAACGGCTCCACGATAGTCCGGGGGCCGGATAGGTATCCTGCGACTCCAGTTCGTACCAATGCTCAACATAGGGATCATGGATGCGCACCTCCGCCCCCATTTCTGTGAGTTTGCGTACCACCATTTCACTTCCGCTGTAACGGGTATCCCCGACATCCTGCCGGTAGCTCGCTCCGCAAAGCACCACTTCAGCGCCGGCAATGTAACGGGCCATATTACGCAGGGCGTCACGGGTAAGCTCAGCTACATGCAGCGAGCGGGTATCGTTGATGTCGATGGCGGTGGGGGTTATTTTAAAAACTTCGTCACCATCCTCAAATCCGAGAATATGCCGGTATGCCCAATAGCCAAGGCCTCCGTCCTTTGGCAGGCAATACCCCCCTACACCGGGGCCCGGGAAAATGATGTTGCTGTGTGTTGGCCGCATCTTTATGGCATTGATCACCTTGATCAGATCCACCCCGTTCCGTTCGGCAAAAAGGCTCCATTCATTCAGATAGGCAAGGATGGTTGCCCTGTATGAATTTTCAACAATTTTTGTTGTTTCAGATTCAATGGGTCGATCCATCACGGTAAGGTGGAAATCTTTTGTATTCAGCACTTCGTGCAGGAATTTCTCCACCCGTTTCCGGGCTTCCGCTTCGCAACCCGAGCACACACGCCAGAAATCGCGGATACTCGATACATATTCCCTGCCGGGCATAACCCGCTCAAAGCTGTGGGCCAACAGGGGTACAGATTCAATTCCGCGTTTGGCAAATGCCTTTTTCAATATCGGCCAGGCGACGAATTCGGTGGTTCCGGGCGCCACCGTGGTCTCAATCAGGGTAAGACAATGCGGTGGAATCTTTTCGCCAATGGTCTTGAGGGTCGCCTCGAGTGCCGCCATATCGGCTTCGCCCGATTTCATATATCCCAGGTCCTGCTTCGAGAAGTCGCACTGCACATCCACCACAACCACATCGGCAAACTCCAGCACATCGCTGTTGAAAGATGCCGTGAGGGTTTTCCTGTCCTTCACACATCGGCTGATGATTCGGTCAACTTCAGGATCTTCGGCCTTCACCGGCGATTCGCCCCGGTTGAGCATGGGAATCTTCCAGTAACTGCGCTGGCTTGGCCGCTGGCAACCGATTACAAATTTTGAAGGATTGCCCGCCGCATCTACCGTATCGGCAACAATGGCGGCCATAACGGCGCCGACAAAACCTACACCCATCACAACCACAATCTCCTTGCCCTCACTGCGGGCAACTTCCACAAGCCTGCCAATCCTTTGTTTTTCTATCTTATAATCTGCTTCCTGTGGAATGGGAAATTTTTCACCCGAAGGATTTACCGAAAAGCGGATTCCAGTTGCCATAGTAGTTTATTTACGAATAAACGATGATGAATATTTGAGAAATTAAACAAACAATGCTAAGAAACCTGAGAACGAGGCTCAAAAAAAATGTTCATTTTCAGGCGTCAAAAGTAATACACTGACAATCATTATCAGCTAATGTTTATTATTTTCCTTTCACTGCATTTCACAAACCATCGGCTTATAGCCTTATGTTTCATACCTTTGCTGCGTGAGTCCAAAAATAAATTATCTGAATGTCGATTACAGTTACCAATATTTCCAAGCAGTACGGTCAGCAAAAAGCGCTGGATCAGGTATCTTTCAGCATCAAACCCGGTGAAATCGTCGGTCTGCTCGGGCCTAACGGCGCCGGTAAATCCACCATGATGAAAATCATCACCTGCTTCATCCCGCCAACCGCCGGCGATGTAAGCGTTTGCGGATTTGATATCAGGGAACAATCGCTGGAAGTGCGGCAAAAAGTAGGCTACCTGCCCGAAAACAACCCCCTTTACACCGACATGTATATCAGGGAATACCTTGAATTTGTGGCAGGTGTGCACCAACTGGGTAAAAGTACCGCCAAAAGGGTGGATGAAATGATGGAGGTTACCGGATTGATGCCCGAGAGAAAGAAAAAAATCGGCGCACTCTCCAAAGGTTACCGCCAGCGGGTGGGATTGGCCCAGGCGATGATTCATAATCCTGAAGTACTTATTCTTGATGAACCAACCTCAGGACTGGACCCCAACCAGCTGGTGGAAATCCGTAACCTGATTACGGAAATCGGCAAGGAAAAAACCGTGATGCTCTCCACCCACATTATGCAGGAAGTGGAAGCCATGTGCAGCCGGGCCATCATCATCAATTCCGGTAAAATCGTGGCCGACGACAGTACCGGACATCTGCTGAACAGCAACAAAAATACCGAACAGGTAGCGGTTGAATTTGATAAGGACGTGAAGCTCTCAATGCTAAAAGGATTGCCAGGCGTGGTAAATGTGAAAAAAATCAGCGGGAACAGCTGGCTGGTCGAGGCAGGCAAAGATCATGACATCAGGCAGGACATCTTCCGGTTTGCCGTGGAGAACAGCCTCACCGTATTATCAATGCAGAAGCAGGGTAACAGGCTGGAGGATGTGTTTCAGCAACTGACCAGAAAGTAGCTTCAGGAATTTTTTATCGGGATATTACATGAATTGGTAAATAAGGGTGTTCAGGCATGAATAAGGCTCAGGCCTGAGCTTCCGAAGATCATTAAATCATCCCTCCTTTTTTTATCGTCCGCAATCATCTCATAAAAATTTCTACCTTTGCAGCGCCGGTTAAACCGGAATGGAGAGATTTGATTGATTGCAACCATTAAAAAAAATGCTAAAGCAGTTCCCGCCGTTGATCAACTGATTCCATTTAACTGTTTACGCTATAAAATTTAACTGTAATGTCTTATTTATTTACATCCGAATCCGTTTCGGAAGGGCATCCCGACAAGGTTGCCGATCAGATATCTGATGCACTGCTCGACGAGTTCCTGCGTTTTGACCCGAATTCGAAAGTTGCCTGTGAAACACTGGTGACTACAGGGCTTACTGTTTGCAGCGGCGAAGTGCTTACCGAAGGCTATGTTGACCTTCACAAAGTAGTCCGGAAAACCATCAAAGAAATTGGTTACACCAAAAATGAATACCGTTTTGAAGGTGAGTCCTGTGGTATTATTTCCACACTTCACGAACAGTCGGCTGATATCAACCGCGGCGTAGTTCGCAGCGATCCTGAAAACCAGGGTGCCGGTGACCAGGGAATGATGTTCGGATATGCCACCCGGGACATGAAGAACCTCATGCCCATGCCCATTGAACTGGCTCATGTCCTGCTTCAGGAACTGGCTGCCATCCGTAAAGAAGGTAAAACAATGACCTACCTGCGGCCGGATGCCAAATCGCAGGTTACCATAGAGTACGACGACAACAACCATCCGGTGCGCATTGATACCATTGTGATTTCAACCCAGCACGATGACTTTGCCGACAAGACCCTGCCTGAAAAGGAAGGGGATGAAAAAATGCGCCTCGCCATCGAAAATGATATCCGGAATATTCTGTTGCCACGCGTAATTGCTACCCTGCCGGAAAAAATTCAAAAACTGTTTGACGGCAATTTCAAATTACATGTCAACCCGACGGGGAAGTTTGTGATTGGCGGCCCTCACGGCGACACGGGACTGACCGGGCGCAAGATTATTGTGGATACCTATGGCGGCAAAGGCGCCCATGGTGGCGGCGCATTTTCCGGCAAAGACCCTTCGAAGGTCGACCGGTCGGCAGCCTATGCGGCCCGTCACATTGCCAAAAACCTGGTTGCTGCCGGCGTAGCTGACGAAGTACTGGTACAGCTGGCTTATGCCATCGGCATTGCCGAACCGGTTGGCGTTTATGTCAATACTTATGGCACCTGCAAAGTCTCAGATGCAGATGGCAAACCTGTCCCTGACGGCAGGATAGCTGAAAAAGTAAAAAAAATCTTCGATCTCAGGCCTTACAGCATCATCAACCGCTTCGGCCTGCGCAACCCCATTTATACCCCGACGGCCAGTTATGGCCACTTCGGCCGCGACCCGCGTTTTGAAGAAGTAGAGGTATACTACAGCAACGGGGAAACCTATAACAGAACCGAAGACGGTATCATCAGGCACTTTAAAAAGGTTAAGCTTTTCGCCTGGGAAGAAACCGATTACGTTGAAAAGATCAGGGCTGCTTTCGGATTATAATGCAAATCCCTGCAGATACAGGTTTAAACAAGAAGAGGCCGGAAGTGATTCCGGCCTCTTCTTGTTAAGTCATTTGTGTCTCTATAGTTTCCTGATTTTGATATTCCTGTACCATACGTCATCGCCGTGGTCCTGCAGTCCGATAAATCCTTCCTGCGCGACATTGGCCCAATCGGGATTATACTGGGGGAACTTGCTTTTGGCCACCATCTCATTCCATTCGGGCGTCCACAAATGGTATTCCACCACTTTTTCACCGTTCAGCCAATGCTCAACCAGGCCTTTGAAAACCAGTAATTTCACCTGGTTCCATTCCCCAACCGGTTTTACTTTATCCTGGGATACTCCGATCATATCGTAGAGTGCACCGGCGCTGTGCAGGCCGTCGCGGCCGTCAGGATGGGTAGTATTGTCGAGCACCTGCATCTCAGGGGCTGTCTGCCAGATGGTCATGTCGGGCAGTTCCTGAGCAAGGTATAAAATACCGCTGTTACCCCCCGGGGATATTTTCCATTCAAGGGTCAGCTCGAAATTCTGAAACTTCTCGTCGTAGATAATGTCACCCCCTTCGAGCGATCCGGCTTCACCCCTTCCGGAGCCGATACACCGCAGGGTGCTGTCTTCAACCACCCACCCCTGGGGAAAATAATCCTTGCCATATCCACGCCATTTGCCCGGAGTTTGTCCATCAAAGAGGAGCATCCATCCATCGGCAATTTCTGCTTCGGTAAGCGCATTCACCAGCGGAGCCTCCGCCTTTTCCTCTCCAGGCTTTGTCCCCGGCTGGTTGCACGAAAACAATGTAAACATCACTGCAAACATCAACATTACTTTTTTCATCTGTTTTGATTTTAAGGTTACTCAATGATTCGGTTAACTTCTGAAATCAACTGCCAGGAAATTACTTCTTTCCGTCAGGTGGCGGCAGCGCGCCGGGGCTTATCCTCCGTTACATTGTCCAGCCCTGCCGGTAAGTATGCCGGATATACTCCTCTGCCGCGGCTTTTGCATTCATGGTTTCATGTTGGGTATCAAAGTGCGGATGCCCGTCGATCACCTCAAATTTATCGCTCTTCACCACCCTGATCTCATCGCTGTCGCTGATATTGGTGAAACGCATGTTCTCACCGTCCCACAACAGTTCACGCTTCAGGTCCTGCAACCTGACGGCCACAACGCCCATCACCACCATTTCATTCATAGGCCCGGAGTAGCCGAAATGCGAGCTGGCTTCCACCCTGCTTGCCGGACTTTCCTTGCAGGCCCTTACCCAATCCATCTCATGGCTTGTGGTGACCCTGCGCATGGAAGGGGCCGGGCGTTTGTAGTCCTTATCATAATCGAGCGGCAACAGGAAGGGATCCTTGCCATAACACCCGGTCATGATTTTTCCTTTGCTTCCGATAAGCAAACAGCCACCGTTTGAGTCCCTGCCCATGATTTCACCATCGGGTAGCTCTTCGGGACGGGGAGGCAGCAGCCCGCCATCCCACCAGGTTACACTGACTTCCGGCATTTTCAGTTTGTGGAACTTCTCCCTTGCCGGGAAAACATATTTTACCACTTCAGCCAGAGGAGGGGATTCGGTGTTAAACTGCGAGGAGGTCCCCTGCACCTTCACGGGATACTTCAGATTAAGCGACATAAAAATCGGGTCCATGATGTGGCAGGCCATATCTCCGAGCGCTCCGGTTCCGAAATCCCACCAGCCACGCCAGTTCCAGGGTGTATAAATCGAGTGGTAAGGACGCTCCCTTGCCGGGCCCAGGAAAAGATCCCAATTGAGGGTATCGGGCACCTGCATCACCTCTTTCGGACGTTCAAGCCCCTGCGGCCAGATCGGGCGATTGGTCCAGGCGTGGGCTTCGCGCACTTCGCCGATGGCTCCGTCCCAGACCCACTCACACACCTGACGGATGCCTTCGCCTGAATTCCCCTGGTTTCCCATCTGGGTTGCCACTTTGTATTCCCGGGCGATCTCCGCCATCTGCCTTGATTCCCATACCGAATGCGTCAAAGGCTTCTCACAGTATACATGCTTGCCCATCTTCATGGCATTGATGCTGATGATGGCATGCGTATGGTCAGGCGTGCCAACCACCACAGCGTCAATGGATTTACCAAGCTCATCAAACATTTTGCGCCAGTCGTAGTACTTTTTCGCATCCGGAAACTCTTCAAAAATCTTCTTTGAATACTTCCAGTCAACATCGCACAGGGCAATGATATTCTGACTGCTTACCGCGCGGATAACTCCACCGCCGCGGCCGCCCACACCTATACCCACGATGTTCAGCTTATCGCTTGGCGCGATGTGGCCCAGGCCCGAAATCACGTGACTGGGCATGATCATGAAACCGGCAGCCGTCAACGCGGTGTTGCGTATGAACTGACGACGGTCCATTCCGTTGTTTGTGTTGGATTTCTCTTCCATCATCCTGAATTTTAAGGTTACATCAAATTCTTCCGAATATATAACAAACTCTGTTCTGCACAATAAAGCGGCGGGCCTTCGGCATACTGCTCCTGTTCAACAAAAATATACTCAAGTCCGGCCTGATCACGATCCATCATGTACCCTTTGAGATCAACTGACCCGTTTCCTATGATACAACTGTCCCCATCATTCCCCATATCCTTGAGATGCCATGTGGTAAAGCGCCCGGGCCAGGCAGCGAAATACTCCTGCGGATCCTGCCCGGCCTTTACCATCCAGTACAAATCGGGCTGAAACGACACCAGGGACGGATCGGTCTCCTCCATCAGAATCTGATAAGGCAGTTTTCCGTCAAGTTCGCGGAACTCAAAATCATGGTTATGATAGCCAAATTTTATCCCGGCTTGTTTACAGGCTGCTCCGATACGGTTCATTTCTCCGGCGACCCGCTTAAAATCATCCGCACTCTTCTCAGGCCTGCCCATCATCGAAGGCAGGATCAGGTATTCAAGGCCGGCTTCAGCGGCGACCTGAGCATAAGCCGAAGCATTTTCATCCGTAATCCCGGTATGACTGCTGATCAGCTTCAGGCCCAGTTCAGCACAGAAGCGGCTGAATTCCTTTGCTTCCCGGCCGTAAAACCGACCATCAAAACCATAGGCCTCGAGTGTATCATAACCCATCACGGCCAGTTTTTTCAATGTACCTTCCGGGTCCTTGCCCATCTCATCCCTCAATGTCCATAACTGAATCCCGGCAAGGAGTTTTTTCTGCTTCAAAGTGTTCCTGCATCCGGAAGATAAACCCAGGGCAACCGAGCCCGAGACCAGGGTGAGTGACTTTAAAAAATCGCGGCGACCAGACATATTTTTTACATTTAAAGTTAAACAAGTGCAACGATCCTGCCTTCAGCATCACTCCGGATGGCAGCTCCGGTAATCTGCAGGTTAAGCAGGGCGTCTTCCCGGCTTACCTCAGGCGCCTGTCCTGATGTGAGTACATTATAAATATTATCATAAAAACTCAGATAATTCCCATCTAATGTCGGGATCCGCTGACGTTTTATCACCCCGTCGCTGACTGTGGTGAGCGTACCGTAATGCTTTTTCAACTCCCTGCCGGTTGCCGGGGCACCGGCTTTCCAGCCGTTTTTCAACCGGGCTTCCTGTGGATCCGTTCCATATTTGACAAATGAACCCTTTGTGCCATGCAATACAAACCGCGGGCCCGGTTCCGCCATAAACACCCCTGCACTTAGTGAAGCCGTGGTTTCAGGATAAAAAAGTTTCAGGTCGAAACTGTCGGATGCTTTGCTCTCCTTCCGCTGACGGTATAATTTACACCATACCGAATCCGGTTTCCCGAAAAGGGCAATCGCCTGATCTATCAGGTGAGGCCCGAGATCAAAAAGGGTTCCACCCCCGTCATCATCGAGGTACCGCCATCCGGCCCTTCCGACTACCGGATTATACCGGTCGAAGTGCGATCTGAACTCAACGATCTGCCCGAGGACGCCGGATGAGATCAGCTGACGGACGGTAAGAAAATCTCCATCCCATCGCCGGTTATGATAGGGGAACCACTGCCTGTCCGTTTCCGAAGCGGCACTGATCAGCTTCCCGGCATCACGGCTGTTCATAGCCACTGGCTTTTCGATCACCACATGCTTGCCTGCCCTCATGGCCTCAATGGCCTGAGAAACATGCAGCGGGTGCGGGGTGCACAGGACAATCAGCTCAAGGTTTTCAGCCGCGAGGATCTCCTTAAAACTCCGGTAAATCTTTGCAGACGGATACAGTTGAGCCGCTTCATTACCGGTAGTAACAAAAGCAGACAAACGATAGCCCGGGTGCACATAGACAAAAGGCGCATGAAACACCTTCCCGGAAAAACCGAAACCAGCGATTCCCGTCGGAATAATGTGCCCGGACTGTGCGGTTGTCAGGTTCATCTGCGTTTGTTTTTAATCATACAATGCGCTCATTGATTGCATCCCAGAAGGTACGTCTCTTCTCGTGGTATGAGATTGTCCCCATGTGGGCAGTAATCGCTTCTTCAAAGGCCTGATCGATATCGCAGCTGGGGCGCGTTCCGTTATTGAGCCGGATGCAGTTCAGCCATTCGCGCAGATGCAGGTGTGTGGTATCTACCGCCTTTCCGTCACGGTAAGTGTAGAGCAGTCCCCTGCCGGCAAAATATTTCTCGGTAGGCGTCGTGATGGCATCAATTTTATCCTGCCCGGGAACATAAGAAAATATGGGTTTGTTTGGCTCCAGCAATCCCTTTTCAATCTGGTCTTTGTAGCGGGTAGAACTTCTGTCAAGGTAAACGGTGAGGGTTTCATCCAGCTCCATCCATGCATCGTGGGCCATGATGCTCTTGCCCCGGTTTTTTTCACTGCTCAGGGTGGCGCTGTAGAGCAGGGTAAGGTCCCGCTCAGGGTATTCGAAGGCCATATTGAGTACATCGGGCACAGTGCGGCCGTCTTTATAAAAATATATACCCCCAGAAGCCATGGCTGAATGCGGGATGCCCAGGCCAAGTATCTGGTTGAGTGCATCATATTCATGGGTGAACAGATCCCCGCTCAGGCCAGTGCTGTAATCCCACCAGCAGCGCCAGCGGAAGAACCGCTCCAGGCTGAAATCGTGCCACGGGGCCGGACCGATAAACTGTTTCCAGTCAATGGTATTTTCATTGGCCTCAGGATCAATATCATAAACCCATGCACCATTGGGATCGTTGCGGTTTGTGCAGACTTCAATCAGCGATATCTTGCCGATAACATCCTGTTCAATCAGGGATTTCGCCACCTGGTAGCTTTCGGTTTGCCTGCCCTGGTGCCCCAGTTGAAAAACGATGCCGGTATCCCTTACTACTTTCCTTGCCTCAAATGTCTCCTCAACCGTCCATGACAAAGGCTTTTCACAGTACACATGCTTTCCGTTGCGGGCCGCTTCGAGGGCAACCGGCACGTGCAGATGGTCGGGGGTGGCGACAATCACCGCGTCCACATCGGGCGAGGCGCATAATTCCTGATAAGTAAGGTAACGGCGGGGAACATCTGCCATTTCACCCGACCGTCCGTTACGGTAAAGGTTGGAACCGGCGGCCATTCCCTGGGCGGCATGTTTGCCGAATACATCACAAACCGCGGTAACCCTCACATTGAGTTGTTCCTGGGCCATAAATTCATCCAGGTAATCCCTCCAGTATTTGTCGGTGGCTGCCCGCGCTTCCCAATCGTCGATCCGCCCGGGAAGGACAAATCCCAGGGCTTTCATGATATACATCCCCCGGCCGCCCGTTCCAACCACTCCCAGGCGCAGAACCGGGCCCTCAACCAATGGAGGAATTCCGGACGGCAAAACCGGTTTTATACCTTTCAGGAGGCCTGACTTGTACTTATTCCGCTCGCTTGTATGAAGAAAAAGCCCATAGCCCAAAGCGCCAAGCACCGGAAGGGAAGCCAGACCGGCCAGCATATCGCGCCGGCTGATCCCTTTTTTATCTTTTTGTTCATCTTTTTTCATTCAGGTCTTTTGTTTTTCGCAGCCCGGAACCTTTCCAATCCAATGATATGAGCAGTGGGAAAGGCAAAAATCACAAAAAGGGCAAAGAGTTCTACAAGTGTTTTATTGATGACAAAATAGCTCCCGTCGGTCGGGAACAGGTATTCGATGCCCGGAGATGCCGGATGCGACAGGTAATAGAAAAGCAGCAACAGCATCCCGGCAAGGGCCCCGGCGCGGCAGAAAATACCCAGTAGCAGGGAAAGCCCGATCAGGGTAAGGCCCCAGGCATTCAGAAAATCCACCACGGGCAATACGCTGTCGTTCAGCGCCATCCACTCAAACATTGTTTTCAGGAACCCGCCGGAGTCGAGCAGATAGGCCTTTGAGGTCCAGTCGGGATTCAGGACTTTTACCATCCCTTCATAAAAAAAGTGCCATCCTATGGCAAGCCGGAGTACGACAAGTGCAACCAGACCGGTTTTGGAGTATTTCATGCAGAATGAATAACTTATATTAAATTAATTTTAATCCCGGATCTTCCACCAGGCCGGAACCGTCAGTGATTTTCCGGATTTTTACCTGATCCTTCCGGGTTCTTCCGGCACCGCAATGGAATCACCACAGGCTAAACTATAATTCAGGAAAGCCAAACAATATCGCCATCCCGAAAGAAAAATGCCTGCTTCAAATTTAAGGAAAAATGCTTGCGTTCATTCCCTGCAAAAGAATTGTATTGAAAAATTTTAAGGTTTTGTTTATAAAATATTATTGTCTGAAGATAACTGCATTTCCGGTTACTTATAAAGTAAAAGCCCTCAGTGGGGATGCAGGAAGATTCAGGTACTGAACTTTATCCGGCTTTATTACGATCCGGAGTTAAGAAAATTCTTTCCCGGGAAGAAATGGTCATATACAAAAAAGAAAAACCCCGGCATCACCGGGGAATCTCTTCACATTAAGCTAAACAAGTAATCCAAGTAATCCAAGAATTGAGTATCTAACGCTTCACAATGAATTTTCGTGTGGAAACGGCAGAATTATCTATGATCAGTGAGTAAAAATAGACGCCATTGCTGAGGTTTGCAACATCGATGGTTACTTTGCCTTCGGCATTGCTGAGAGTTATCTCCCGAATGATATTGCCAAGCAGGTTATTGACTTTAATGCTTGCATTTCTCACTCCGGCAGGCAATTTGTATTCTATGCTGGCCACTGATACAGCCGGGTTGGGATAAGCATTTGAAACGGTTGCAGCTTTAAGCGAGACATTATTATTAATTCCCAATGTACCGATGATGAAATTAATAACCACGAAGCTCGAATCTGAATCGTTATCCATATCGAAGAAGGTAAATTTCACTGTTGAAGTCCCCTGAATACTGCCATAGGTAAGGTCACCCGTAAAGTTGGTGACAAAGGAACCCGGCTCGATAAGTATAGGATCCGGTGTTTCCAAAACAAAATCAGGATAGCAGGATAGCCAGCAGATATTGGAGAAAGATCCTTCCACCAGGGCCATATCATTTTTCTTCACTTTGACATTTTTCGCAGCATCTGAAACATTGTAAACATCGAGGCCAAGTGAAACAAATCCAACCCCCGGCGTACAATAATGATCAATGGTCTGCCCGGATACATCCACTCCGGTTTTATCCTTAATGACCAATGACTGCGCATTACCAACCGACAGGATAAAAGTGCCGATAATCAGTGTGAGTACTATTTTTTTCATAGGATTGTTTTTGAAAAACAAGAAATTTAATGCAAAAACCATGCAAAACATTGGATTATTCAAAAAAATGTAACGTTAAAAGTTACCTACAGTTAGCATTGCAAAACTAATACTTTCAACTTCACAATTGCAATCAATCTTCAAAAAAAAAATTAAAAACTTTTCAACCTCCGGTTTTGCTATTTAAAAATGCAGATATTTGCATAACGACAAAACAAAAACTCACCATGAAAAGAATTACCCTGATTGCAGCCGTGCTGTTGCTTTCCTCCGGTCTTTATGCACAATCTCAGCGGCTGGTGCTGCTTGAGCACTTTACACAGGCAAGCTGCGGGCCCTGTGCGACTTACAACCCCTCCATCCACACTTTGCTGGTGAACAATCCGGATAAGATTACCTCCATTAATTACCATACCAGCTGGCCGGGATACGACCCCATGTATAACCACAATACCGTTGATAATGCTGGCAGAACCTCTTATTACAATGTGACCGGCGTTCCCAACTCTGTGCTTGATGGTAATTTTTACAATGGCCATCCTAACGGATGGAATATCAACTCCGTAAACCAGCGGTATGCGGTACCTTCGCCCTGCAATCTTATGGCTTTTCAACGGCTTTCACCCACCCAGGACACGCTGTTTGTTACCCTGGTGGTAGAGGCTACTGCAGAAATTACCGGACAAATTGCTGCAACTGCAGCCGTTATTGAAAAACATATTCATTTTAACTCACCTCCGGGGAGCAACGGCGAGAAAGATTTCTATAATGTGATGAAGAAACTGCTTCCTTCCAAATCCGGGCAATCCCTTCCCACCCCAATGGCTGCTGGTGATTATGTGATTATCGAGTCATACTGGGTATTAGCAAACGTTTACAATATCAATGAGCTGAGTCTTGTAGGTTTTGTTCAGAATACGCTGTCAAAAGAAATTTATCAGTCGTGCAACCTCACTCCCGGCAATTACGTGGGCCTTTATGCCAATGATGTGGAAGTGCTTTCTTTGCCCAATATGACAGACCGCTACTGCAACGAAATCCTTAACCCGGTTGTTAAATTCCGCAATAACGGCAGCAATGCTGTAACTGCCGTAGAACTTAATTACCAGGTGAATGATGAAGAGACTTTTGTTTATAGCTGGACAGGTAATCTGGATCCGCTGCAGTCGGTTGAAATTGGACTTCCCGCGCTGAACTACCAGCTGCAGGAAAACAATCAGTTGAAAGTATGGGCAGCCAGTGTTAACGGAGGAAACGACGGATACACCCGCAACGATACCCTTATACATGATTTTGCCACAGCCCTTCAGGCAACCCGCGACCTGCTCGTGAAGGTAAGAACCGATAACAATCCTCATGAAACCACCTGGGAAATCAAAAATATGGCCGGAGAGGTGGTTGCCAGCGGTGGACCTTATACCGAGTCAGGAACGGTCATCAATACCGATGTGCAGCTCGAGGCTGATGGTTGCTATGATTTCTTTGTTTACGATGCCGGCGGAAACGGAATCTGCTGTACCAATGGCGCAGGCTTTGTCAGGCTCTCATCCGGTTCGCAGACCATCACCCAGGGAACTGATTTCGGTTCAATGCTTACCGCCCAGTTTAATGTGGTGAGTGTTGGCGTCAGCCACCTGCCGGTTCTGACCGAATTTGAGGTTTACCCCAACCCCGCCGGAGAACAGGTATTCATCGGATTTACTCCTGAAAGGAACCAGACCGTAAAGATCAGCATCATCAACCAGCTCGGACAACGGGTGTATGTCAATGAAATGAATGCACCAGCCGATCTGATACAGAAGATTGATATCAATACTTCAAACTGGCCGGCCGGCATCTACATGATACAACTGGATAACGGAAACGGGATCAGCAGTCGCAAGCTGAGCATCAACAGATAAGAACACGGTTCTGAAACATAAAAAAAACCTGCGGCCTTCAACGCAGGTTTTTTTATATGTACTTCGGAATGACTTTATAATCTATTGATTACAGACGAAGGGCCTCCTGGTTCGGAAATAACAAAACTGCCCGGTTGCTTCGCATGATTCAACCGGGCGAAATACAATTCGAAAAAACTAAAAGAGGGCATCAATAATTTTGTCATCCGCCATATTGGGCAGGGTTACTTTCAGCAGGGGTTCCGCCTCCATGGCCCGCTTAATGGCGAAAACGGCGCCTTCGTTTCTTGCCCAGGAGCGGCGGCTGATGCCGTTATTCACGTCCCAGTGCAGCATAGTATGCAGACGGCGGTCGCTGTCGGCGCTGCCATCGAGCAACATGCCGAAACCTCCGTTGATGACTTCACCCCAGCCAACGCCGCCACCGTTATGAATGGAAACCCAGGTTGCACCCCTGAAGGAATCGCCGATGACGTTATGGATAGCCATATCGGCGGTGAAGCTGCTGCCGTCGTAAATGTTGGAGGTCTCCCTGAAGGGAGAGTCGGTGCCCGATACATCATGATGGTCGCGGCCCAGCACTACCGGTGCGGAAATCCGTCCATCGGCGATGGCTTTGTTGAAAGCCGCGGCAATTTTAGTCCGTCCCTCGCAGTCGGCATACAGAATTCTGGCCTGTGAGCCGACTACCAGGCGGTTTTCCTTGGCTCCCCGGATCCATTGTATATTGTCTTTCATCTGCTGACTGATTTCAGCAGGAGCGGTGGCGGTAATTTCTTCCAGCACTTCCATGGCAATGCGGTCGGTGGTATCCAGGTCGGCGGCGTTGCCCGATGTGCAAACCCAGCGGAAGGGCCCGAAGCCGTAGTCAAAGCACATGGGTCCCATAATATCCTGTACATACGAAGGATACCTGAAGCTGCCATCGGCTTTAAAGATATCGGCGCCCGCCCTGCCCGACTCGAGCAGGAAAGCATTTCCGTAGTCGAAGAAGTACATTCCGCGGCTGCAGAGCGTGTTAACTGCAGCAACGTGACGCCTGAGGGTTTCCTGCACCCGCTTTTTGAACTCCTCCGGCTGGTGTGCCATCATTTCATTGGAGTCCTCATAAGAAAGACCCACAGGGTAATAACCTCCGGCCCAGGGGTTGTGCAGCGAGGTCTGATCTGAGCCCAGGTCAACATGAACATTACGTTCTGCCAACCGTTCCCAGAGGTCGACGATATTGCCCAGGTAGGCTATGGAACGGGCTTTTTTCTCCTTCCGGTATTTCAGTGCCAGGTCGATGGCGGTATCCGCATCCTCGGAAATCTCATCCACCCAGCCCTGGCTATGCCGTTTGTGCGCGGCATGGGGATTTATCTCGGCGCAGATGGTCACCACTCCGGCGATGTTTCCGGCTTTGGGCTGAGCGCCGCTCATCCCGCCAAGTCCCGAAGTTACAAAGAGCGTTCCTCCCAGCCCATCACCCGCAACGGCGATTTTACGCCCTGCGTTGAGCACGGTAATGGTAGTTCCGTGTACGATGCCCTGGGGGCCGATGTACATGTAGCTGCCGGCCGTCATCTGCCCGTACTGCGAAACGCCCAGCGCGTTGAAACGTTCCCAGTCGTCTGGTTTGGAGTAGTTGGGGATAACCATTCCATTGGTAACCACCACCCTTGGTGCGTCTTTGTGGGATGGGAAAAGCCCCATCGGGTGGCCCGAATACATTACCAGTGTCTGTTCATCCGTCATTTCCGACAGGTACTTCATGGTAAGCAGGTACTGCGCCCAGTTCTGAAACACCGCCCCGTTGCCTCCATAGGTGATGAGTTCATGCGGATGCTGGGCAACGGCGGGGTCCAGGTTATTCTGAATCATCAGCATAATACCGGCGGCCTGTTTCGATTTCGCCGGATACTCATCAATGGGCCGCGCGTACATGGGGTATGCCGGTCTGAACCGGTACATATAAATCCGGCCGTATTTCTTCAGTTCATCGGCAAATTCAGGAGCCAGCACCGGGTGATGCACCGGGTCAAAATAACGGAGCGCGTTGCGCAATGCCAGTTTTTTCTCGTTGGGCGTAAGGATATCTTTACGGACGGGGGCATGGCTTACACTGTTGTCGATTGGCTTTGGTTCCGGAAGTACGGCGGGGATACCGGCACATACAGCTTCTTGAAATTCTGAACGTTGCATAATATCTGATTCGATGGATTGGTATGATAAAAGAGGCAACAAAGGTAAAAAGGTTTTTGGATTGCAAACGATTGAAATTGTCCGGACACTCCCGTTTCTTTGCCATACAAAGTAATTATGTATTTGATAATCTATGTTTTGCAGGCTAATATATGAATCCTGCAGGGACAAGTTCTGATCCGGTGGATTACGGCAGCTGCCATCAGAATCGCATCCGTAAAAAGCACGTCATTTGGATAGGAACCGATCAGGCAGTCAGGCACCCCACCTGGCTTATGCCGGCCGGTGGTTGTGTGGATGAATTTCCCTATTTTTACATGCCAAAACAATACGGATGAACTCATTACTGCAACACGCCTTCGACCCGGAGGAGTTCCGGCGTGAAGGACACAAACTTGTTGATCTGCTTACAGCCTACCTTACCGATTGCCGCGAAGCGCAGCCTATGCCGGTATTACCTCCCTCGGAGCCGGATGAAATGGACAGATTCTGGGAGGGAGAAATGAGAAAACCGGACTTTGATATACAGCAATTCTACACAACGCTGATTACCCAATCCAACCACATTCATCATCCGCGTTACATGGGACATCAGGTGGTACCTCCGGCGCCCTTGTCGGCACTTACCGAGTTGCTTGAAGCCATGCTCAACAACGGGATGGCGATTTATGAGATGGGACCGGCGGCGACTGCCATCGAACGGGTGGTGCTTCGCTGGCTCGCTCAGCGGATGAGCCTTCCTGCTTCAGCAGAAGGGGTGCTTACATCGGGGGGATCGGCAGGCAACCTAACGGGACTGTTGGCTGCTCGTCAGGCCATGTGTGGATACGATATATGGGAAGAGGGCAACCGTGATTCAGCACCCCTTGCACTGATGGTTTCGGAGGAAGCGCACTACAGCGTCGCCCGTGCCGCCCGAATCATGGGCTGGGGCAAAAAGGGAATCGTAAAAATCCCCGTAAACAGTCATCTGCGGACCGACACCAGCGCTCTGATACAGACGCTTGCAAAAGCCAGGCAGGATGGGCTCCGCGTCATCGCCCTGGTGGGCAATGCCTGCACCACCTCAACGGGAACCTACGATCCCCTTGACGAAATGGCCGATTTTGCACAGAAGGAAGGTCTCTGGTTTCATGTAGACGGCGCTCACGGCGGAGCTGCAGCGTTTTCGGAAAAATACAGACATCTCGTTAAAGGCATAGAGCGGGCCGATTCAGTGGTTATCGACTTCCACAAAATGATGCTGGCTCCGGCACTCACTACGGCCGTGCTCTTCCGCAACGGTGGTCACTCCTACGAAACCTTTGCCCAGAAGGCCGAATACCTTCTAATGAACGAAAAAAAACAAGCCTGGTACGACAGCGCCGGACGCACCCTGGAATGCACCAAAAAGATGCTGGGCGTTAAGGTTTTTGCAATGATAAAACTATACGGCGATAAGATTTTCGCCGATTACATCAATACAACCTACGACCTTGGCCATACGCTGGCCGGAATGCTGAAGCGTGAACCCGGCTTCGAACCGGCCACTGAACCCGATGGCAACATTGTATGCTTCAGATACATCCCGCAAAATTTCCGCGGTGATGTCAATGCGCTGACGGCAGAAATCCGTAAAGCGATAATTGCGGAAGCCGGTTTTTATATTGTACAAACCAGGGTGAGCGGAAAAACGTACTTAAGGGTAACGCTGATGAATCCCTTCACCGGCGTCAGCGACCTTACAGCGCTGCTTGACAGGATCAGGAGTTCGGGCGATGCGCTTGCCGCGGAATATTAATATTCAAGCGATGATGAACATTGAAGAATTCAGGGCGGAAGCCCACAGGCTGGCCGACCGCATCGCCGATTATTATGAATCGGTGAGCAGTTATCCCGTAAAATCGCAGGTGAAGCCGGGTGAGATACTGGATGCACTTCCGCTGCAGCCTCCGGCAGTTTCCGAATCCATGGGCAGCATCATGACTGATTTCGAACGGATTATCATGCCCGGCATCACGCATTGGCAAAGCCCGTCGTTTTTTGCCTACTTCCCCGCTAACAGCAGCTACCCCTCGGTGCTGGCCGAGATGCTGACTGCGGCGCTGGCACAACAGGGCATGATCTGGGAAACATCGCCGGCTGCCACGGAACTGGAAGAGCGGGTAATGGATTGGTTGAAGCAGATCTTCGGATTACCGGAGAAATGGACAGGCGTAATTCAGGATACCGCGTCGGCCTCCACCCTTGCCGCCCTGCTTACCGCGCGTGAACGGGCCACGGACTGGAAAGTAAACGATAACGGATTTGCTCCGGAACCGGGGTTAAGAATATACTGCTCCCTGGAAACCCATTCATCTATAGAAAAAGCGGCAAAAATCGCCGGTTACGGTAAAAACAATCTTATAAAAGTTGCTGTTAAGGCTGACGGCTCTATGGATGCAGGAGCGCTGGAGCGGGCCATACGCGATGACCTGCAAGCCGGGCTAAAGCCGGTGTGTGTGGTGGGCACCCTGGGCACTACCGGCACCACGGCCAACGACCCGCTTGAGGAGATCGGCACAATCTGCCAAAAGTTCAGTTTGTGGTTCCATGTGGATGCCGCTTACGGAGGAACTGCGCTGATGCTCCCGGAAATGCGGCACCTTTCAGCAGGGCTGAAGTTTGCCGACAGCTATGTTTTCAATCCTCATAAATGGATGTTCACCAATTTCGACTGTTCAGCTTACTTTGTCAAGGATACGGAGGCGCTTTTGCGTACGTTCAGCATACTGCCGGAATACCTGAAAACAGCCACCCGCGGACAGGTAAAAGATTACCGTGACTGGGGTGTGGCGCTTGGCCGCAGATTCAGGGCACTGAAACTCTGGTTTGTGATCCGCAGCTTCGGGGTTGAAGGCTTGCGCGATAAGGTGCGAAGCCACCTGGAACTGGCCCGCCGGTTGTCGGAATCCATTAAAAACACACCGGATTTTGAATTGCTGGCACCGGTTAACTATAGCCTGGTTTGCTTCAGATACCATCCGCTGGGAATTGCGGACGAAGAAAAACTAAATCAATTAAACCAAATGCTGTTACACAAGGTCAATGAAACAGGCAGAATTTACATTACACACACCAAAATAAGCGGAAAGTATACCCTTCGGATGGTGATTGCCCAGACTTATGTTGAACGGCATCATGTGGAAACCGCCTGGTCGCTTATCCGGGAAACTGCCTCCGGATTGAGCGTTTAACTTAAAATATCCTGCAGAAAAGGGTTAACTCCGGAAACAATTATGAAAGAACACTGGGATGAACGTTATGCGTCCGAAGAATATATATACGGAACGGAGCCCAACCATTGGTTTGGCGGGCATTTGCAGATGCTGAAATCGGGACGGATTCTCCTTTCGGCCGAAGGTGAAGGACGCAATGCCGTTTTTGCTTCTTCCCTGGGCTGGGATGTCGTCGCTTTCGACCAAAGTAAGGAAGGTCAGCGAAAGGCACTGCAACTGGCTGCCCTAAAAGGGGTGAATATCCTTTACTCCATCGACAGTCTGGAAGAGTTGGCCACCGTTGACGGCCTTTTTGACGCCATTGCACTGATCTTTGTGCATATTCACGAAGATCACCGGGCAGTAGTACACCAACGCCTGGCTTCCTTGCTGCGCCCGGGCGGGATGCTGATTCTGGAAGCCTTCAGCCGCAAACAGCTTGGAAATGCAAGTGGGGGGCCGCGCACCGAAACCATGCTTTATACTTCTGCAATGCTTGAAGCCGATTTTAGTGAACTGGAGTTGATTTTCAGCGAAGAGGCCTGCAAACACCTGGATGAAGGACCGCTGCATCTGGGGAATACGGAATTGGTGAGGCTTCTGGCCAGAAAACCCCTTTAATCATTACTCCGGGATAAAAATTTTGGTCTGCAGACGATAAAAAGCAGAAATTCGCAGTATTAAAGTTTTACCATAAACTTAAATGAATCACTTCACATACAGCTGCTAATGAAAGGCAACCACGCTCAACTCCCACTCATACTGCTGTTATTGTTACTGACAATCAGCGCAATTGCCGGGAACGGCAAGGAAGAAAAACATATCCGCAAAGCCGCCCGCATACACGCCCGGGCGCTGACGATCGACTCGCATAACGATACGCCCATGTGGTTTACCGACACTTCCTACAACTTTGCCGAAGACCATCGCGGAAAGCGGCCCCGCAACCGGGTGGATATTCCGGGGATGGAAGCAGGAGGCCTGGATTGCGCATTTTTCGCCGTTTTTGTAGGGCAGGGTGACAGAAATGAAAAAGGGAATGCCAAAGCTTTCGAACAGGCAGTTCAGACCTTCAAAGCCATAGACAGGAACCTGAAATTGCATGACGATAAAATATCCATGGCACGATGTGCCGGTGACGCGCGCAGCATTGAAAAAGAAAAAAAGCGGGCTATCTATATTGGCCTCGAAAACGGATATCCAATTGGCAACAAATTGGAAAATGTTGAACTGTTTTACAAACTCGGGGCCAGGTATATCACCCTTTGCCATACCCGCAACAATGATATCTGCGATTCTTCGACCGACAGCACGGAGCACAACGGAATCAGCAAATTCGGTGAATCCGTGGTGGCAGAAATGAACCGCCTCGGCATGATGGTGGATGTGTCGCACATCTCCGACAAGGCGTTTTATGATGCCATACGGCTGAGCAAAACACCCGTTATCGCCTCGCATTCATGCGCACGGGCGCTGTGCGACAACCCCCGGAACCTGGACGATGCCATGCTCAGAGCTCTGGCCGAAAACGGGGGTGTGATCCAGATGTGCATACTGAGCAGTTACGTAAAAACGCCGGACCCCAATCCGCGCCGCGATTCGGCACATGTTGCCCTCAGGCAGAAATACAACGGATTTAAAGACCTTTCAGAGGAAGAAATGAACAAAGCCCGGAAAGAATGGTATGCCATTGATGAAACCTATCCCCAGAAACTGGCTACGGTAAGTGATGTGGCTGATCACATCGACCACATTGTGAAAACGGCGGGCATACGGCACGTGGGCATTGGCACCGATTTTGACGGCGGAGGCGGCGTTGAGGGATGTGCAGACGCCTCGCAACTGGGTAATATTACCCTGGAGCTGGTGAAGCGGGGGTACTCGGCCAGGCAGATCCGGCTGATCTGGAGTAAAAATCTGCTTAGGGTAATGCGTGAAACAGAAAAATATACCCGGAAAAACGCTGACCGCGGGAACGGAAAAACCACCTGAAGGATGATCGCACTAACCCTTACTGAAGTATATGCCATTGAACTCCTGCCTGATGAACAATTCGGGGAGCTGCGGCAACAGTTATTGGCAAAAGTGCCCGAAAGCAGCCGCTCTAAATTCGGCAGGTATGCCCAGGTACGAGATGTTCAGCGAAGTTTGCTGGGTGAGGTATTGACACGTCATTTGCTGAAAAGGGTTTTCGGAAAGCTTCCGGAAGATATGGTATTTACCGCCGGCGAAAAAGGAAAGCCCGAACCGGCAGGCTTCCGGGGGATTCATTTTAATATTTCCCATTCCGGCGACTGGGTGGTGGCAGCGCTGTCATCCTCGGCAGTCGGCGTGGATGTGGAACGAATGCGGAAGGTGCCTGAAGGAGTGGCAAACCGGTTTTTCTCGGAAAAGGAAAAAGCCTGGCTGGCTGCAGCCGGTGACGAAAAAGAGAAAGCTGAAATATTCTTCACCTTATGGACGCTGAAAGAGAGCTTTCTGAAAGCCATAGGAACGGGGCTGACGCGCAGCCTGTCAACATTTACGATAGTAAATGATGCCCGGGGACTATTCAGCCTTGAAGACGACTTCGGAACCGGGCGCTATTTTCTTAAAAACTGGCCTTTCCGCGAAGGCTATAAACTCTCGGCCTGTTCCGGCAGCCCCGGTTTTGCCAGTGAACCGGTAATCCTGACCATTAACGAATTAATCTGAAAGCATGAAACCTGCAAATATTTCACTGGTATTATCGAGCGGCGGAGCCCGCGGACTCGTTCACATCGGGGCCATCGAAGCGCTTGAGGAAGCCGGATTCCGCATTACCGCCGTCGCAGGCACCTCTATGGGGGCATTGGTCGGGGGAATGTTTGCCTGCGGCAGCCTTAACGATTACCGTAAATTCATGACCGGCCTTACCCGTCTTGATGTAATCAGGCTGATGGACCTGGCAGTAAGCAAAACCGGCATCATCAAAGGCGAAAGGGTATTCAATGAAATGAAACATTTTATAGGTGACAAGCGTATTGAAGATTTGCACATACCATTTGCAGCAGTTGCTGCCGACATCAGCAATCATAAGGAAGTTGTATTTAAGGAAGGGGACCTGTTGATGGCCATCCGCGCATCCAGCGCCATTCCCAGCGTACTGATGCCCGTTTCGAAAGACGGCGCCCTGCTGGTTGACGGAGGGGTGGTAAACCCGCTTCCACTGGAACACGTTGACCTCCCTGAAGGCAACCTACTGGTAGCTGTTAATGTGAATGCACCGCGCATAGAGAAAACAGATACTGAAAAAAAAGAAAAAGCGACAGAAGAGTCCATTGATTCCGGGCCGGATTCGGTAATCGAAAAGGCCAGGCATCTGATCAACAAAAAATGGAACAGCATGACCGGTAACCACAAAGAGCGCACACACGTTAGCGGAATATTCACCATTGTCAACAACTCCTTCGAGTTGATGCAGCATAAGCTCACACTCAACGCACTGGAGCGGCAAATCCCCGACATCCTCCTGAATATACCGGTGAATGCGGCCGATACTTTCGATTTTCACCGCGCGAAGGAATTGATCGCTTTGGGATACGAAGAGATGAAAGCCGAACTAAAAAAAACGGAAAATCTCCGGAGAAAAAGCCGGTTTAAAAAATGATAAAGCAATCCATAAAGGTTACTGGACTATAATTCCCGAGAGCCGGAAAGTATTTGAAAAAGAAGATCTTTAGCCCTGAACAACTGGGCTTTAACGGTCCCGATGGGCAGATTTTGTTCCGCTGCAATCTCTTCGTACGAGAGTTCATCAAAATACCTGAGTTCAATCAATCGCCTGTATCGAGGTTTTAATTTTTCCACCGTTTCGCGCATCAGGTTGAGGCGTTGTTCCCGGATGTAATTTTCCTCAGGGTCGGGAGTATCATCCACAACTTCCGGAGGGTTTATCTGGTTACTACCTTTATCCCTTTGACAAGGGTCCTTCTTTTGTTTCCGCTGAAAATCAATGCAATGATTTATTGCAATCCGGAACAGCCAGGTACTGAAAGCAAAATCAGGTGAAAAACGGTGAAGGTTTCTGAATGCCTTACCAAATGTTTCAATCGTCAGATCTTCCGCTACCATGGGATCTCCAACCCGCTTGAGCAGGGCATGGTATACCAGGTCTTCATAAAGCGCCATCAGTTCGGCATAGGCTTTCTGATCACCGCTGATTGCCTGAACAACAAGCTGATAATCCCTGATGGAGGTCTCTCCGGGGGCGCGCTTTTCTACCATTGTGTTTTTCGTGAGAACAACCCTGTTAATCCGAGCAGCAGGTTGATCATCATCAAAAATACTTCAAAAAACGGAAACAACAGCAGAAAATTCTTTTCACCGAGGCGGTTCATACTTTTCTTAATGATCACCGTTTGGGTAATCAGTCGCAGAATATATATGCCAAGTAAAAGCATCCAGTCGATCTTAAGAATGGCCAGTGCGATGAGCGAACCAAAGAAAACAAATTGTGAAAGAGAGAAAAGACCCAGAACAAATTTGTGGGAAGGCCGGTAAAATCCTCCGGTAGTCAGGTGGCGTTTCTTTTGCCGGAACCAGGATCCGAAAGTCTGCTTTGGTTTTGAAAAGGTTACCGCTTCAGGCGCCGCTTGTATCCGGGTATTTTTACGGTTGGCTACTTCATTGATAAACAGATCGTCGTCGCCCGAGGTTATTTTGTAATGTTTCATGAATCCACCGGAATTAAAGAATAATTCACGGTGATAAGCCAGATTCCGGCCAACGCCCATATAGGGCAACCCCGCCAGGGCCAGCGACATATATTGCATGGCAACATGCAGGGTATCAAAACGGATGAGCTTATTCAGTAAACCGGGCTGGGCAATGTATGCGCCATAACCCAGCACTATTCCGGTTTTCGCGGTAAAAACCGACTGCATGCTGTCGATCCAGTGAGGCCCCGCCGGAAAACAATCAGCGTCGGTCAGCAACACGGTGTCATACCTGGCAGAACGGATGCCAATCGAAAGAGGGAACTTTTTACCAACAAAAAAATTCAGGTTCTGATGGATGTTTACCACATTCAACCGGCTGTACTTGTCGCTGAGTTCACGAAGCAGGTAAAAGGTGTCGTCATCCGACGCGTCATTAACAACGACAACCTCAAATGCGGGATACTCCTGTTCAAGAATCAGGGGAAGAAAACGGACCAGATTATGGTATTCATTTTTTGCACAGATGACTACCGAAACAGGGAGTTTCTGATCGCTGACCGGCCGTTTGGAGGCATTATAAAATGCAAGACGGCTGAAAATAAACCAGTAATAAATCAATTGTACCAGCAAGGCTGCCAACAGTACCCATATCAGGGCAATCCAGGGAGAAGACAGAATACCTTGCAGCCAGAGCATAACATACGGAATTTCGACCGGCAAATTTACCCAAAGGCATTGAATTGGCGCCGACAAGTTTTCAACAATATGTCAGGCAAACAGGCCTTCATTGATTAAACTATATTCCGGTTGAACCAATTATTGTTATTTTTGCTAAACCTCAGGTAACCCGCATCAAAGGCCAGTATGTTGTTATCAAAAATATATATAAACCGGAATTATTACAGCCGATACCACAGATTCTGGCTTTTGGTCATCCTGAATGGTTTATTCACTTTTGCAGGGACAGGACAAATCAAGGATATGGGCCTGCCTTTTATCAACAACTATAATAAAAACACTTATAAAGCCAGCAATCAGAACTGGTCGATCGCCCAGAATGACAAGGGTTTTCTCTATTTCGGAAACAACGACGGCCTGCTTGAATTTGACGGCAGTTACTGGGATTTGTATCCCCTGCCGAAAAGAACCATTCTCCGGTCAATCCTGGCAAAAGGGGATACTATTTTTGCAGGGGCCTTTGAAGAAATCGGCTACTTTGTACCCGGCGGAGACGGGAAAATGCATTTTAATTCCCTTGTTCACTTAATCCCGGAGTATTTCAGGGCGTTTGATGAGATCTGGAAAATTCACAATACCTCATCGGGCATAGTGTTTCAATCCTTCCGGTTTCTCTTCGTTTTCAACAACCATCAGATAAAGGTGATTGAACCCTTCTCGACCTTCACCCAATCGTTTCTGGTAAACGGAAACGCCTATATCATTGACAGGAAGAAGGGGTTGTACCGGCTGAGTGCACGCGGACTTGAACCGGTTTTCAACGACCCATTGTTTCAGCGAACTGAAGTCAGGAGCCTGCTTTACCGAGGGGCGGATGAGCTGCTGCTGGGAACCTCCACCGAAGGCCTGTACATATTGAAAAACAAAGCCCTCGAGGCCTGGCCTTCACCGGTGAATAATAAATTGAAAATCTACGAGCTTTTCAGCGGAATAGCCCTTTCCGAAAACTTTTATGCCTTCGGAACCGTTCAGAATGGCCTCTATATCACCGACAGGAACGGAAGAATCTATCAGCACATCAACCGTTCAAAAGGCTTGCAGAACAATACCATTTTAAGCCTGTTCGAAGACAGGCACTACAACCTGTGGATGGGACTCGACAACGGAATTGATTATGCAGAAATCAATTCCCCGCTGTCGATATTCGATTTTAATTACAATCTTGAAGCATCCTATACCTCCATAGTTCATGACGGCAGGCTGTATGCAGGGACAAACCAGGGTTTGTTTTACGCCGAACTCTCGAACATCAGAAATTCAGATGAAGACGGTGGAAAATTTACGCTGATTCCCGGCACTGAAGGTCAGGTATGGAGCCTTCAGGTATTCGATGAGCAATTGCTTTGCGGGCACAACACAGGCTGCTTTCAGGTGAATGGTGAAAAAGCCGTAAAGATCTCTGACATCCCCGGATACTGGACCTTTATCCGGCACCGCGAAACCAGCGACACCCTGATCGCAGGTACATACAACGGCCTGACTGTCTTTACAAAAAAAGCCGGAGTATGGTCCTATGCTTACGAAGTGAAAGGATTTAAAGAATCCAGCAGAACCATTCTCCAGGACGAGGATAACACCATCTGGATGTCGCACGGTTACCGGGGCATCTTTCATATTTCCCTGAGCAATGACCTGAGCAGGGCTGAATCCGTGACCCTTTACAAATCGTCCAAAGGCTTGCCCCCCGATCTTCCTTACAATATACACAAAATTGACAATGAACTGAATATCTCCACCAGCGCCGGATTATTCAGGTACGACAGCAAGGGGGATGTCTTTTACAAAAACCCGAAATATTCCGAAATCTTTGGAGGTTTTCCTTACATCGACAAAATAACCAGGGACAACAGCGGCAATTTCTGGTTTTTTACACACACCCGTATGGGGGTAATCAGAGAAACCGAACGGGGCAAATACCTTGCAGAACAGGCTCCCTTTTTCAGATTAAACAGCATGTTGCTCCCTTCATTCGAACACCTGTTCATCCAAAACCAGGGGAATGTCTATATCGGATCACAGAACGGCCTGATTCATTTTTCGCCGCGGTTTAATGAGTACAGGAAAAGGGGCAGCGATCCGGCCTATATCCGGAGTATCCGCTTTTTCAGCAAGGATTCTGAACTTACCGTTACCGACCCGGTGGTTGACAAAGAAAAAACCGGCAGCCAGGGCCTGCAGGCTTCCGTCCCTTACCGTTATAATTCAGCAAGTTTCAGGTTTTCTTCCCCATCTTTTGAATTTCCCGAAGGCACGCTCTTCTCCTACCGCCTCGGCGGATTTGACAATGACTGGTCAGCATGGAGCAGCCAGGGTTTCAAAGAATATACCAACCTGAAGGAGGGTGAGTATACTTTTGAACTTAAATCTATCAATGCCTTTGATGCAGAAAGTGAACCTGTTAAATTCAATTTCACCATCAAACCGCCTTTTCACCGTTCATTCGCGGCCAAACTGATTTATACCATTTTATTGCTGCTGATCCTGGCCGGTAATATTGTATTCCTGAGAAGACGCATCGAAAAAGCCCGTCTCAGCGAAATCCTCAAACGCGAAAAAGATCTCGAAGCCCAGGCGCTTGTATTCAGGGAACAAGCCCTCACCAAAGAGAAGGAAATTATTCACCTCCGGAATGAAGCGCTCCAAAGTGAAATGAACCATAAGACCAAAGAACTGGCCAATGCCACGCTTAACCTCCTGCATAAAAACAAAATCCTGTCTCATCTTAAAGAAAACCTCACAACCCTCCTGCATCCGCAGCCCGGGCATGACCTGAAGCATCAGATTTCTCAACTTATCAGAAAAATTAACAGGGAAATCAAAAACGAACAGCACCTCGAAGCCTTCAATACCTATTTTGATGAAGTGCATCAGGACTTTATCTCCAGGCTGAAAAACGCCTACCCTTCACTTACCCCCAAAGAACTGAGGCTTTGCGCTTACCTCAGAATGAACCTCTCAAGCAAAGAAATTGCCCCACTGATGAATATATCTGTCAGGGGACTGGAAATCAGCCGCTACCGCCTCCGCAAGAAACTTGATATCCGGCACAACATGAATCTTACCGACTTTATCATGTCATTCTGAAACCTGCAGTCAGGACAAATCAGAATTCAGCCTGATATTTCGAGCCCTCAACAGACCTTATTTCCCCTTCGCAAACCGTAAAAAATGTAATATTATTATACACGCTGAAGCGGGTAGCGGATCCGGCATATCAAAGTTGATCTGAAAAATCTGATGAGTGCTTTAATACAAATTTCACATTTATATAATATTATTTATCAGATATTTAAATTTTTTATGTTGTAGTAATGATGTAGTGCGTGTAATCAACTGATGAGGCATTGATGAAGGAAAAAAATGGACATCGGGTCCCCCTTCAATTATATTTGTGCTGCCAATCTGATTCGCCTGCCAATGATATGCTGGTTTGATTCTTCCTAAACGTTATCGAAAAGAAACAACAGCATAAAATTTTTGATTTCTGAGCACCTTTTACTTTAATAAAGTCACGCATCAACCAACAAATCAATTTTAACACTAATCAAACACACACCAGATGAAAAACAAATTTTCAAGATGGAGCACCATGTTACTGCTCCTTGCAGGCATCTTCTCCCTTGTCTCCATGACTTCATGTAAAGACGACAAGGATGAAGACGATCCAAAGAATCCGATTGCCAGTTTCCAGTATGCAATCGATCAGGACGATTTTTTGAAAGTTACATTTACCAATTTTTCGCAGAATGCCACTTCCTATGAATGGAATTTCGATGATCCGGCTTCAGGGGCAGACAACACTTCAACACAGCAGAATCCGGTACATGAATTCTCTTCAGCCGGAACCTATACAGTTGTACTGACTGCAAAGAATGCTGCAAATGCATCGGCGAATTACAGCCAGACCATTGAGATTAAGGATCCGAATTCAGCTTTGGCCCTTCTTGCCGGCGAAACCTCCAAGACCTGGAAGCTCTTCAGAGAAGGTACCAGCCTGGGCGTAGGCCCTGACGCAGCAAATGCACGTTCATGGTTTGCGCTTGAAAATTCCGGTGCACGGCCATGTGTGTATTATCATGAGTTTACTTTCACCCGTACCGGCTCTTTTATATTCGACGATAAGGGATCTTTCTGGGGTGAAACTGCCGTTTTCAGCGGAACTGCCAATAACGAAGTATGCTTTGATGCAATTCCTGCCAATATGATCAACAAAGACGGGGTGGATGTCAGTGCATGGCTCAGCGGTACACACGCATACACTTACACTCCGGCAACCAATGAAATTACACTCACCGGAAATGGCGCCTGGATCGGGCTGCCCCAGCTTGGCACTACCGGAGAATCAATTGTTCCGGAAGCTTCCAAAAAATTCAAAGCTGTGATTGAACAAAAAGAGGGCTATGATCTGATGACCGTTTCATTCACTTATGACGGAGTTTATTGGGATGCAACCTATGCAAGTTACTCGAATCCTGCGCTTGAGCCGGAAGTAGTAAGTGAAGAGCCGCCTTACGGCGAGGATCTTCCCAATGCAACACCCACTGAAATGTGGAATACTTTTGAGACTGCTACCAGTTTTGTAGTGCTTGATACCGCCGGAGTATATCCGGGTAATGGTACGGCTGCCAATGGCGGCATGGCTTTCACCATGGGCGTTGCTGATCCCGCGGGCGTTGGCGTAAACGTTGGCCAGTATGACAGAAGAGGCACCTACCAGGAACTGCAGTTCCAGATGGAAAACGATATACAATTTGACAACTTTACAACGGTTTCTCTTGATGTTTATGTTCCCAGTTCAAACAATTATACCGGCACGTTAACAAAAACCATTGCCATTATTATCGGTGAAGCCAGTCAGACCCAGCAATGGTGGACAGGCCATCTTCAATATGATGCTGAGGCTACGGTAATGGATGAGTGGGTTACTTACACATTCAACCTGAATGAACCCACCAGCGGCCCGGGTATGGGTGTATACACCCCTGGTAGCAGAACAGACCTTGACTTCTTTGCTATTTCACTTGGAGGCGGGGGTCATACGGATGAAGGAGTTTTCTATATCCGCAATTTCAGATTCCAGTAATTAATTAATCAGGCTAAGATCGGCTCCGGCCGGTCTTAGCTTTAATAAAACCTGCCTGTGAGAAGTATCGGGTTGTTTACATATTTTCTGTGCTTCCTGTTATTGGCTTTGCTCAGCTCCTGCAGCAAAGATGAGAAAGGCAACACTGATACGAAAGATCCATCAAATCTGGTAGTTGAGGTTACCATCCCCATTGCGGATTCCGGAATGGTGCTTATTGAGGCGAGCGCAGAAAATGCCACCGAATACCGGTTATTCATAGGACCTGGAGATCAACCTGTCGCTTCAAATGTAACCGGCCGGTTTGAACATGTGTTCACGCAACCGGGCACTTATGAATTGACCGTGAGGGCATATGGAACCTCAGGAAGGTATATTTCCGCCACAAAGGTGGTTGTGATAGCCGACAATAATCCTGTGACCATTGATGACGGCTATTCTACTCCCATGCAATATCCTGGTTATCAACTGGTCTGGAATGATGAATTTGCCGGGGGCACGCTCAATACCCAGTTCTGGACCCACGAATCCGGTGCAGGCGGATGGGGCAACAACGAACTTCAGCATTACAGAAGTGAGAATACAAGTGTTGATGGAGGCGTACTTACCATTGAAGCCCGCAAGGAATCTTTTCAGGGTAGCAATTACACCTCATCAAGGTTGATAACCCGCAATAAAAAAACCTTTACCTACGGCAGAGTAGATATTCGCGCTTTGCTTCCAAAGGGACAGGGTATCTGGCCGGCACTCTGGACACTTGGCAACAATATTACCTCGGTGGGTTGGCCTGCCTGCGGCGAAATTGATATCATGGAAATGATCGGAGGAAGCGGAAGGGAAAAAACGGTGCACGGAACAGTACACTGGGATAACAACGGCCATAACCAGACCGGGCAGGGATATACCCTTACATCCGGTATTTTCGCCGATGAGTATCATGTATTTTCCATTATATGGGACGAAAACTCCATCAGGTGGTATGTCAACGATACCAAATTTAATGAAGTTGACATTACTCCGGCACACATGTCGGAATTCCACCATCCGCATTTCTTTATCTTCAATATTGCTGTCGGGGGAAACTGGCCGGGCAGTCCGAATGCAACCACTATATTCCCGCAACAACTGAAAGTTGACTACATCCGGGTTTTTCAGAAGACCTGACAAATCCTTGTTACCGGCCTCTTTTCTCTGCTGAGGCTTTTGTGAGATGCGTTTCCTGATTTCAGAAATGTTATCAGAATAATTGTATCTGAATGTATCTGATTGTATTTAATCATTTAATGCCTATTGCCATCTTCCCGAACGCCCTGTCAGGCGCTGAGGATGGCGGTAAGCCGGGTAAAACAGGTAATTCACTTTAACCTAAACAAGCTGATGATAACAAAATTTTACAAAACGATGTTTCTGCTGGTTTTGCTGTTTACTGCGGGTATGCTGCAGGCGCAGGACCATGCCGTTACCGGGACCGTTACCGATAAGGACACGGGACAAGGTATTCCGGGTGTAACCGTTATAGAGTCCGGTACTTTTAAAGGAACCATCACTGACATAGACGGTAAATACTCACTGATGATGTCGGGGCCAAATGCCATACTCGAAGTTTCCTTTATCGGGTATCAGACGCAAAAAATCCCGGTAAACAACCGGTCAGTAATCAATGTAATTCTTGATGTTGAAGTTACCCATCTCAGCGAACTGGTAGTGATCGGCTACGGCACCCAGAAAAAGAAGGTGGTAACCGGGGCCATTGCCACGGTGGGAGCCGACGAGATTTCATCGACTCCTGTGCTTCGCATCGAGCAGGCCATGCAGGGCCGCACGGCCGGGGTGCAGGTAACCAACCTTTCGGGGCAACCGGGTGAAGCACCAACCATCCGTATCCGCGGAACAGGTACAACCGGAAATTCAGACCCCTTATACATCGTTGACGGTATTGCTGTTGGCGGAATAGATTACCTGAATCCTGGCGATATCGAATCCATTGATGTACTGAAAGACGCTGCTTCGGCAGCCATTTACGGCGCCAGGGCCGCCAACGGGGTTGTCCTGATTACTACCAAAGGCGGAAAAGCAGGTAAAATGAACATTACCTACTCCGGATACACCGGCTTCCAGAACGTGGCAAAAAAAATTGATATGCTGGATGCTGAGCAGTACATGATGATCATGAATGAAGGCTTGAGGAATAAAGGGAAACCGGAAGAATTTGATCTGAATGAGATTCCTAAGTACAATACCGACTGGCAGGAACTGCTGTTCGTGAAAAACGCGCCCATGCAAAACCATGAGGTTTCCATTACCGGGGGTAATGAAAAAACGACTTATGCTTCCTCGATGTCCTATTTTTCCCAACAGGGTATTATCGGAGGGGACAAGTCGCAGTTCGACAGAATCACGGCCAGGCTGAACACCAAAAGCCAGGTTAACAAAGTGTTCAGTTTCGGAAATAATCTCTCCTACACCCATATCATCAGAAGGGGCATCGGCAGCAACGAGTCCTTTAACGGCGCTTTCAGCAGTGCCCTGAATATGGACCCACTGACCCCGCTTTTCCAGGAAGATCCCGATATTCTTGCCCAGCCGCCCTATTCCAACAACCCCGTTCTGAGGGATAAACTCGGAAGAGTATACGGAATTTCCACATTGGTTGGCGGTGAAGTTATCAACCCGATCGCCCTGCTCGAAATCCAGACAGCTGAAACCCGAGTGGATAAAATTGTCGGGAGTATTTTCGGGGAAGCTGAAATAATCAAAGGCCTTAAAGTGAATACCAGTCTCGGTATTGACCTCGCTTATGTACTGAATGACGGGTACCGGCCGCTATATTACCTGAATGACGCACAGCTCAACATTGATGAAACCTCTGTCAACAAGCAGATTGACAGGTATTTTACCTGGCAGTGGGAAAACACCATATCCTACAGCAAACAGATCGATGATCATAATTTCTCGGTACTTGCCGGAACAACAGCCAGCAAGTACAACTACGAAAATCTTTACGGTTTCAATGCGAAAGTGCCGCTGACAGATCCCGATAATGTTTATCTGAATATGGCGACGGATACCGTTTGGGTTGCCACAGGCGGAGCCTCACATTCAGCCCTGGCTTCCACCTTCGGCCGTATCACCTATGACTTCAGGAGCAAATACGCCTTTACCGGAATCATCCGCAGGGATGGATCCTCCAAGTTCGGAGCCAATAACCGGTATGGCATTTTCCCCTCTTTAGGAGTATCATGGGTGGCCAGTGATGAAAACTTTTTCCCGGAGATTAAAAACATTGACCAGGTAAAATTAAGGGCTTCATGGGGTGTCAACGGAAACCAGGAAATTGGTGATTATCAGTTTGTTTCGAGGATTGACAAGTCCAGGGGATACATTTTCGGCAGCGGAAGGTATACCGGTGCCTCGCCCTATTCCATCGAAAATGCCGACATCCGTTGGGAGGAGTCAGAACAGATAGACATTGCGCTTGATCTGGCAGCCTTCAACAACCGCCTGATCGCTACCGTTGATTATTATGTGAAAACTACCAAAGGCCTGCTCGAAACCATTCCCATTCCCGGCCATGTCGGAAATAGCCCGCCGGTTGCCAATGTGGGAAGCGTTCAGAACAGAGGGGTAGAACTCGGTGTAAACTGGCGTCATATGCTGAAGGGCCTGCGCTATAATGTCGGATTGAATGCCTCTTACAACAAGAACGAGATGACGAAAATCGGGAATGAGGAAGGAATCCTCCCTGGAGCCAACTGGTCTATCGCAGGGATGGTCACCAGAACCGAACTCGGATTACCAATCGCCTATTTCTATGGATATCAGACAGACGGGATTTTCCAGAACCAGACAGAAGTTTTCCAGCATATCGGTAATACCGGACAGGTACTTCAGCCCGATGCCAAGCCCGGAGATGTCAGGTTTGTAGATGTCAACAATGACGGGATACTCAGCCCCGACGACCGGACCATGATCGGGAATCCGACGCCGGACTGGACATTTGGCTTCAATGCTTCGGCCGAGTACAAACAATTTGACTTTGCCATTCTTCTTACCGGCGTATACGGCAATGAAATCTTCAATGGCAGTCAGCGGTATGACCTTGAATTTACAAACCTAAGCACATCCATTCTGGACCGCTGGACCGGAGAAGGCACCTCTAACACCGTTCCAAGGTTTGTAATGCAGGATAACATCAACCGGAACTACCGGGTTTCCGACCTTTACATTGAGGATGGTTCGTATCTCAGGCTGAAAAATATTCAGCTGGGATATACCCTGCCGGAAGGTATCCTCAAAAGAATGGGTGCCTCCGTATGGCGGTTCTATATTTCGGCCGAAAACCTGCTCACCCTCACCAAATATACGGGTGCTGATCCCGAAATCGGAGCCAGAAGTTCATTCGACATTGGTATTGACCGTGGTATTTATCCTCAGGCCAGAACATGGCGGGTGGGAACAAGCATTACATTTTAACGCCTAAAAATAAAGATCATGAAAACCATATATAAAACTTTCAGCACCGTTCTTCTGATTGTCCTGCTATCAGCCTGCAGCAAGGACTTTCTCGACCTGAAGCCGCTGGATCAGGAAGTGTCCACCTCATTCTACAAAACCGAGGAACAGGCCATGCAGGCGCTGGTTTCCATTTATGATGTGTTGGGTTACCAGGAAACTCCGGGGGTATCGTGGGCACCGTTCATTGTAATATCCGATATTCTTTCGGACGACGCTTATGCAGGGGGCTCTGACGCCAACGACGGACAGGATGAAAATGAGTTCAACACCTTTACCATCCCAACGACCAGTAAAATAGCGCATGCCATCTGGCTGAAAAATTACACCGGAATTTACCGTGCAAATCTTCTGCTTGAGCGGATCGAAGAAGTAGATGCCTCTGATGAGTTCAAAAAAAGGCTGATAGCGGAAAGCAAATTTCTCAGGGCTTATTTTTACTTTGAACAGGTAGCCTATTTCGAGAATATTCCTCTGCTCACGCGTACCTTAAGCGGTCCGTCGGAATACAAACAGCCGCAGGCCACTCCTGAACAGGTATATAACCAGATTGCACTTGACCTGAACGAAGCCATATCCGACCTGCCGGCATCCGTTACTCCGGCCGAAGCCGGAAGAATTACCAAATGGGCCGCTCAGGCACTGCTGGCAAGGGTTTATTTGTTCTACAACGGGGTTTACGGAAAAGACCTTGTTGCGGGCAGTAATACCATTAATAAAGCAGTCTTGGTGGGTTACCTTGATGAACTCATCGCGAGCAGTGGTCACGATCTTTTCGAAAATTATCAGGATAACTTCAAGCTTGTTGGCGAATACGGAAAAGAATCGGTCTTTGAAATATCTTACGGCGACACCCCTCCCTGGTGGGACTGGGGCTATGTGCGCGGCGGAGAAGGCAACCTCTCGGCGCAGATGCAGGGCCCGAGGGTAGCCAACTCTACAAACTGGAACCGCGGCTGGAGCTTCGGAACCGTAAGCCAGAAACTGGTGGATGACCTGAAAAACGACCCAAGGTATCAGTACACTGTCCTTACCCAGGAAGAGTTGGATGGTGTGCTTACCATAGGTTACCAGCACACCGGATATTTTTCAAAAAAATACAGTTCCGACGCCGAGCACTGGGGAGGCAGCGGACAGTTTGAACTGAACCGTACCTGCAATCACCGCGTTATCCGGTTTTCGGATGTGCTGCTGATGGCCGCAGAACTGGGCAGTGCCAATGCCCAACAGTACCTCGACCGCGTACGGGAAAGGGTTGGTCTGGGCAGCATTCCGGCTACACCTGACAATATCTACAAAGAGAGAAGGCTGGAGCTTTCGCTCGAAGGCATCCGCTATTTCGATGTATTGCGCAAAGGGATGGCTTTTGCTTCTCAGGAATTAACCGTTACAGGAGTCCGCGGGCCCAATTACGTGGGTGAACAGCAGCTCTTTGATGTAACGTTCAATGCCGCTACCAAAGGATTTCTTCCTATTCCGCAGACAGAAATGGATCTTTCGGGTGGCGCATTTGTCCAGAATCAGGGCTATTGATCGCCTGATTCCGGTTTAAAAAGCATAAAAATAACCTTGGTTGGTTGGTTTAGTAATGCACGGTGAGGTACCGGGTCGTTTGTTCTGAGAATTTAAGTGACCCGCTTGACTTACAACTCTTTGGGAAACCAGCAGAGCTTCACAGTCCCGGTAACCTCATCGTTGTTTATCAGAAAAAACACGAAAACCATGATTATTGCATGCGCAAATCTATCCAATGGCGGACTTTTAAACAGCTAAGTAACAGATTTTCCCATAACCGGGACTTTTTGCCAGGGCGGAGAAGTTATCCATCCCCTTTTTAAAATAAACCAATACGGATGAAAATGAAAATTCTCACCCATTTCACGGTCCTGCTGATGCTGATTGCATCCGCGGCGTTTTCTCAGGGCACTAAAACGCTTGTCTGGGCCGAAGAGTTTAATTACGAAGGTGCCCCGACTCCAGAATACTGGAGTTACGAAACCGGTGACCACGGCTGGGGCAATAATGAACTTCAGAATTATACCTCCTCCATCGAAAATGCTTTTGTAAAAAACGGACATCTCACCATCAGGGCAATAAAGGCAGATGGGAAATGGACATCTGCCCGCCTGATCACCAAAAACAAACAGGATTTTCTGTATGGCCGCATTGAAGCCAGGGCGCGCCTTCCAAAGGGCAGAGGAACCTGGCCGGCCATCTGGATGATGCCTACTGACAGGGCCTACGGCAACTGGCCTGAATGCGGAGAAATTGACATCATGGAACATGTGGGTTATGACCCCGCTGTGGTACATGGCACTGTGCACACCGGTGCCTACAACCACCTGAAAGATACGCAACTCGGCAACAGCATGAATATCAAAGGATTTAATGAATCCTTTCATGTTTACGCCATTGAGTGGACTCCCGAAAAAATTGATTTCTTTGTCGACGATCAGAAATATTTCACTTTCGAAAATGACCACAAAGGTGACTTCATGACCTGGCCTTTCGACAAGCATTTCCATCTTATCCTGAACATCGCCATAGGCGGGGGCTGGGGTGGACGTAAAGGCATTGATCCTGCACTGACAGAAGCTACCATGGAGGTGGATTATATCAGGGCTTACCGTTTCTGAAACAGTTCCCTGATTTTTTCAGCCTGTTTCCCTTTTAACTGATTTCTTGCGGCACAGAAAGCCTTCCCTGTTCATTCAATGAAAAACATGCGTCATGAATAGATACGTACTGATTTTCCTGCTGCTGTCGCCGGTTCTCGTTTTGTTTTCCTGTATGAGAGAGATTAAAAATAAACCTGCCGCTGATGACATTGACTTGAAGGTCAAAGCACTGGTAAGTCAGATGACCCTGGAAGAAAAAGCCGGGCAGATGACTCAGGTGACCCTCGACCTGCTCACGGAAGGCAAATCCCCTGAAAAAAGCAATGAACCACTGGTGCTTGATACCGCCATGCTGAAGGAAGCCTTCGGAAAGTATCAGATCGGATCGGTATTGAATGCCGCCAATAACAGGGCCCGCGACCGGGAAACCTGGAACCGGTTGATCGGCCGGATTCAGGAATACGCCCTCGCGCATTCCCGGCTGAAAATACCTGTAATTTATGGTCTTGACATGATACACGGCGCTTCCTACGTTGCAGAAGCCACCCTGTTTCCGCAACAGATCGGCATGGCGGCGACCTGGAATCCCGGGCTGATCAGCAGGGCCGGCGAAATTACCGCTTACGAGTCGAGGGCCGCGGGCTGCCCCTGGACATTCAGCCCTGTAATGGATCTCGGGCTGGATCCCCGGTGGCCGCGTCAGTGGGAAACTTTCGGTGAAGATCCGCTGCTTGCTTCAACCATGGGCAGCGCCCTGATCAGCGGCCTGCAGGGCAACAGCAACGACCCTGGCAATGACCGCCATATCGCCGCCTGCCTCAAGCATTATCTCGGCTATTCCCAACCGGTAAGCGGCAAAGACCGCACCCCCGCGCTAATCCCCATGCATGTGCTCAGGGAGTACCACCTGCCTGCTTTCCGCAAAGGCATTGAAAGCGGGGCCCTGACCGTAATGATTAATTCAGGGGAAGTTAACTGTACACCCGTACATGCCAGCCATGAACTGATCAACGGACTGCTTAAGGAAGAGCTGGGATTCAAAGGATTGGTTGTCTCCGACTGGCAGGACATTGAATTCCTCCATACCCGCCACAAAGTGGCAGCGGATTACAAAGAGGCAGTCAAAATTGCCATCAATGCCGGTATCGATATGTCGATGGTTCCCTACAACTTCAGATTTGCCGATTATGTGGTTGAACTGGCCGGGGAAGGTGAAATTCCCATGTCGCGCATCGATGACGCGGTAAGCCGGATACTGAGGGTTAAATATCTTCTTGGCCTTTTCGACAGACCGGTCACGAAACAGGCGGATTATCCCGATTTCGCATCCGCGGATTTTGCATCCGATGCCCGGCGCGCAGCCCTGGAATCCATTACCCTTCTTAAGAATGAAGACGATGTGTTGCCGCTGCCTGCCGATGCAAAAATACTTGTATGTGGGCCGGCAGCCGACAATATGCG
>CAZDBX010000004.1:0-20247 GCA_964503805.1 uncultured Lentimicrobium sp.
TTTATATCACGGGTAAGGGTGATAATTACTTCAACCTGATCCGAATCGGTATATTCCACCTGTATAAGGTCGCCGGCATACTGATCAGGATCGCTGCCGGCCAGGTTAATGCTGCCCATAATCCCGCCTTCATACTCATAAACTTCTCCGGCAACGGGATAGATTCGCTCATCAACACCGCACTCAGAGAGCAGAAAGAGGATGAAAGACCTCTCTTCTTCCCTTATTTTCCTGGTTTTGTACATATTACCCATTTTATTTTGACTTCTTCACGCTAAGATCAGATAATCCGCGCCTTAACAATGCTCAGCGATGTGACCGTCCGGAAAGCAAATTTAACAAACTTTGGTTTGTTCTTCTTGCTGCCTGCAATATGCCTGCAGATACATAAAGTCCCGGTTAGCAGGAAATCTTTAAGCCTTCATGTCAGAAAGGAAATTGATACAGGAAACCCCTGATTTCATCCGTTCCATTCCCCCGGGCTAATGAGCAGCCTGTCATTATAGCGTATATTCCCCTGATTATATGGATATTACAATCCCGGAAATTCACTTGAGCAATTTGCCTGGAATGGGCAGTTCCTTCAACACAAACAACTAATTTTGCAACATTCTTTTCTGAACACAGTTTATACTGCATCTTGCTGAAAAGTATCAATACAACCTGCAATCACTGACGAATATTTATGCCCGAAAGAAAACCCTGGCTTCTCTGGTCAATACTTATCATACTCGCCCTTGTGTGGGGAAGTTCCTTTATTCTGATCAAGCGTGGACTCGAGAGTTTCAGTCCGGGAGAAGTAGGTGCATTGAGGGTGGTTATCACATGGCTGTTCCTGCTGCCATTTGCGGCAAAAAGGCTGAAAGGTATCCCGCTGAACCAATGGAGGGTTTTACTGGCAGTAGGATTGGTTGGCAGTCTGATACCTGCTTTTCTGTTCGCTGCAGCCCAGCGGGGGATTGACAGTTCGCTGGCAGGTATCCTCAACTCGCTTACTCCGCTTTTCACTTTGATAGTAAGCATTGTTTTCTTTAAAAACAGGCCGAAATGGTTCAACGTTACAGGGGTAATCATCGGACTGGCAGGGGCCATCGGGCTGGTTAGCGTCAGCGGTTCGGGCAATTTCACTGTCAATATGGGTTTTGCCATCCTGATTATCATTGCCGCCATCTGTTATGCAGTCAATGTAAATATTGTGAAGGCATTTCTTCAGGGAGTTGATCCGGTGGCCATCACGGCTTTATCTTTTTTCACCGTAGGCCCGATGGCGGCAATCTATCTGTTTGGATTCACCCCTTTTGCTTCAGGAATTGAAAGTAACCCGGAATCCTGGAAAGGACTGGGCTATATTGCCATACTGGCCATTGCCGGAACCGGTCTGGCCCTGATGCTGTTCAACAGGCTGATTCAGATGAGCAGCGCGGTGTTTGCCTCGTCGGTCACTTATTTTATTCCCGTCATCGCGCTGATATGGGGCATAGCCGACGGTGAAAAATTCCGTCCGGGATTCCTTTTTTGGGTAATGCTTGTGATCACGGGTGTGCTGCTTGTAAATACCAGCAGCCTGACCAATAACCGGATTGCACGGTTTATTGCAGGGGTTGTAAAATTTTCGCATTAAATCATTTGGAATTAGAAAATTATTCCTATTTTTGCACCCCCGATAATCAGGGGAACCTTAACCTATTAAACAATTCACAATGTACGCAATCGTAGAAATCGCCGGCCAGCAACACAAAGTGGTAAAAGACCAGGTGATCTTCGTGCATCGTCTTGAGGGTGAAGAAGGCTCAACCGTTGAACTGAACAACGTAATGTTGGTTGACAACGACGGAGCTGTTACCATCGGACAGCCGACGGTTACCGGCGCTGTCGTTACGGCTAAAATCCTGTCGCATTTACGTGGCGATAAGGTGATCGTCTTCAAAAAGAAGAGGAGAAAAGGTTATCAGAAATCAAACGGTCACAGGCAGTACCTTACCAGGCTGCAGATCGATGCCATCACCGCCTGAGAAGGCTGTATCAAAACCATTGTATAACCGCTAAAAACGAAAAGATATGGCTCATAAAAAAGGTGCCGGTAGTTCGCAGAACGGTAGGGAATCACACAGCAAACGCCTCGGCGTTAAGATTTATGGTGGACAGGCTGCACAGGCCGGTAACATCATTATCCGTCAGCGTGGCACGGTTCACAATCCCGGCCTGAATGTAGGCATGGGCAAGGACCACACCCTGTTTGCCCTTGTAGATGGTGTCGTTGAATTCCGCCGCAGGAAAAACGACAAATCCTACGTTTCCGTTCTCCCCATCAAGGATGCTGAATAATCTGTAAACCAGATTTTACATACCGGAAAAAAACAACTCCTGTCCGAAAGGCAGGAGTTTTTGTTTTGGCACCGGCAGGCTTAACTGTGACTATATCATTAAAACGCCCGGCGTAGTCGGTGACTACGTCGACAAAACCGTCATTGTAATATCTACTCCTCCCTCAATCCTTTCACCTTGGGCACACCGGCTACAAAATCCTTCAGGTAGTAAGGTTCAAAATAGGCGGTATCTTCAAACAAACCCTTCCTGAACCTCTCATAAGCCAGCGTAGCCATGTACCGCGCCGAAACACTGAATTGATCAAGGTAACAGATATTCGGATGCATCAGCACCTGCCGGCACTTTCCGGCGCCATCGCCGGCAAGGCAGATGATATGCTGTTCACGGAAAGCGGCAAAACTACCGGCATCAATGATTTCGGCCTGTATCTCCCTGACATTTTTTCCCTGTGCATCGAAAATGGCCGTGTACACTTCCATCCGCCTGGCGTCGATCATAGGTGCAAACAACAAAGGCAAAGCAGCGTTCTCATCAGCCATGCGGGCCATTCCATACGCCATTGCTTCCAGCGTATCCACGGCAATCAGCGGTTTATCCAGGGCATAGCACAAGCCTTTGGCGGTTGAAACCCCGATGCGGAGACCGGTGTACGATCCGGGGCCTCTGCTAACCGCAACGGCATCCAGATCTTGTGGCTGCAGGCCGCATTCTCTCAGCAACTCATCAACGAAAACCGTAACCACCTGTGAATGCGAATTCTTCTCTGATGTTTCCCTGATGCCCAGCACATCCGGGCCGTCAGACAATGCCAGGCTGCAGACGGGGGTCGCCGTTTCTATACTTAATAAAAGTGCCATAAAGGTCCCAATCGATTATTTCTTCTTTTCAAACAGCGCGGCTTTATCAACAACCTTCACTTTATCGCCGTCTTTGAGGGTTTTTGAAACTGCGCGGTAAGGTCCGGTAATGACTTCATCCGCCTCAGTGAGCCCTTCAGTGATCCATATGTAAACGTTATCCTGAATGCCTGTTTTTACCTTTTGCAATTTAGCCACGCCCTCCTTTATAACAAAAACGAACTCCTGCACAGGTTCTTCAGGCTTGTTTTCCGCAACCTCCTCCACATTCCTGTCCGGCTGCTCCCTGTTTTCACTTTTCAGGGTATCCTGGCGGGCGGTGACAGCCTGAATCGGCACGGTAAGCACGTTGTAAGCCGACTCGGTCTGGATATCAACCGTTGCCGACATGCCCGGCCTGAAAGGAGAAGCCGTTGGCTGTCCTTTAACTTTCAGGTCGCTGTAAGATTCAGGGAGCATGCGTATTTTCACATCAAAGTTGGTAACCTGGTCTGCACTCAGGCCGGTGACATTGGCCGAGGTGGCAATCTGGGTAATGATCCCTTTAAACTTCCGGTTCAGGTAGGAATCTACCTCGACAAGCGCTGTATCATTGATGGCAACGCGGACAATATCATTCTCATTCACGCTGACTATCACTTCCATCACCGACAGGTTGGCGATCCGGAGGATTTCCGTTCCGGCCGAGAACTGCGAAGCCCCTGCAACGCGCTCTCCTTTCTCAACATTCAGTTTAGAAACGGTGCCCGATACCGGCGCATAAATGGATGTCTTATAGAGGTTTTCGCCCGCTTCCTTTACCGAAGCCTCGGCGCTCTTCACCGAATACTCGGCAGCTTTCACACTTTCTTCGGCAGCGGTAACTTCGGCTTTGGCAACTTCGAACGCTGATTTGGCCGCATCGTATTCCGAAGCGGAAATCGCCTTCTCTTTAAACAAGCGTTCGCTACGCTCGTAACTGGCTTTGGCATTGATAAACTGGGCCTGTACCTGTGCAACCCGGGCCCGGGTGTTCGCCAGGTTGGCTTTCTGGGTGTTCAGCCCGGCCAGCATGCGGTCGTAATTCGAAGCGTAAATCTTCGGATCGATGCGTGCCAGCAGTGTACCAGCCTCAACCTGGTCTCCTTCCTTCACAAACAACTCCACCACCTCGCCGCTAACATCCGGTGAGATTTTCACCTCAACCTCAGGCTGAATTTTACCATTGGCCGAAACGGTTTCGGTAATTGAGCGCAAAGCGGTCTTTTCAGCCGTAACCTGAATAAGGTCCTTTTCGCCCAACCAACCCTGTTTCCGGGCTATAGCCAGAAACACAACTATAATTGCAGTTAATACAACTCCAATCCTGATCATTCTTTTCTTATTCATCGTCCGGATGATTTTGATTGCATAAAATTAAACACTTTACCTTTCATATTTGAAATAATACAAACATTTGACTTATATTAACCGGAACAGATCCCTTCGCACATACTAAATCCGGCCTTTCAGATCCTGCTCCTTGCGATAGCCTGATATCTCCTTCGCCCTGACAGTAGCCGGCAATTAAATATTCAAATGCCGGCTTCCTTCCTTGAAAATATCATGTTAAGCAAATCACCCCCCTTCAGCACCAAACCTACCCTTAAAATAAAAACCGCCCGGAGAACTCCGGACGGAAAATACCAGTAAGCAGAAACGATGTTTACTTTTTCAGTGTCAGGGTTTTCCCCATATAAAAATCAAGCACCGTAGTCTTGAAAATAAAGTCAAACTTGCTCTGCAGCACCTCCGATTCAGCATTGGTCATATCTTTTTTGGCATTATTGTAATCCACGGAGTTCATCACCCCTACATTGAACTTCTGCTCGGCATAACGGAAGGACTCCTGCGTGGCATGCAGTTTCTTTTCGGATGCATGATAGTTTTTCAGCGAAGCCCTTGCATCAGCCCAGGCCTGCTGAATGGTCTTCCGCAAGGCCATACGCTGCAGTTCCAGGTCGAGGCGTGAGTTTTCGAGCGCTATTTTCGACTTGCTCACCATGGTGCGGGTCTGCCAGCCGTTGAAAATGGGCAGCGTCAGGTACAAACCAATTGTCTGGTTGTTGTTGTCCCTGATCTGATCGCCCCATGAGGTGGTTTTATAGGTAAAATCCGAATTAAATGCATAAACATCCAGGTTTTCACCTCCGGTATTCCGGGCAAAACCAATCAGTGCAGGATCTGCAGGAATCACCTGATCCACTTCCTGCCTTGCGCCTGAATATCCGGTCCCCCAACTTCCGCTGAGTGCAAGTGAAGGATAGAAAGTCCCGCGGGCACGCGAAAGCTGTTTTTCAGAGCTTTGCAATCGGTATTCCGCTGCCCTGATTTCAGGCATCCCGGTAACTGCATGGTTAAAAATCTGATCAGGGCTACCGGCGAGTGCCGGATCCCCTTCAATTGAAAGAACAGGGATTTCAATATCAAAGCCATCGGTCGAGGGCAGGTCGAGCAACTGGGCCAGCGTAAGCAGGGAAACTTCCAGGCTGTTCTCGGCACTCACCAGGCTTGACTCTTCCCCGGCAAGCTGTGCCTCCACAACAAACAAATCGCCCGCAGCCATTGTACCTGCATCTACCAGTTTCTGCATGCGTGCCACCTGCTGACGGGTTATATCCAGCTGGTTTGAACGGATCTGCACAAGTTCCTTGTAAAACAATACCTGTAAATAAAATGTGGCAATATTAATGGAGATGTCGTTCATAAACTTTTCGGCATCTTTCTCACTGGCCAGCAGGTTCAGCTGATTCTGCCTGATCAGGTTCATTTTCTGGAAACCGTTGAACAGGGTCACTCCGCTTTGAAGATAAAAGTTGTTCGACTGCACCCGGCTGGTTGCAAACTGATTGGTATAACGGTCAACGGTCTGACCATAATTGTATGCATGCGAGGCATTTCCGGTAATCCCCGGCAGCAGGTCGAGTTTCGACTGCAAAACATCGGCTTTGGCACTTTCAACCAGCAACATCGATTGCTTCACCTGCAGGTTGTTGGTCAGGGCATGATCAATACATTGCTCCAGGGTCCATACCTGCTGCGCGGTCACCCCACCGGAAATCAATCCGGTAAACAGGAGAAATAAAATGGTTTTTCTTATCATTTTGAAACAATTAGCTATCCGTAATATTCGGAGTTCATTAAAAAAGCCTGGCAACAATTTCACCACACAATTATTAAAGATCGTGCCATGAAAATATCACTCTGTTTTATAGCAACTTACAAATTCACTCTTATTGACTGCTGTTCGGTTTCGCTCAGTTTCAGGTTCAATAATGAACACATAAACCGGCCTTAAATGGTGAACAAACATCTTAAAGTAAACTTTGGTCAAATTTATGCGATAGGTTGTTCACATTGAGTTAAATTTACAAAAATTTGCAAACCGTCGGTTTTCATTTTCATCCGGCCAGCACAAACTTTACGAATATGATGAGGAAGTTCCTGCAATTCTTTTTCCTGGCTGCTTTGACGCTTAACCTGTGCGCAGGGTTACACGTAAAAGCACAAAACATAAGCCCAACGGCAATGAATGACACGGTTGATGTGGTAAATTATGCGATCAATTTATCAATTGTCAACCTTTCATCACAGCAAATTGAGGGAATGACCGAAGTCAGATTTACCACCCCGCTGAGCAATATCAGCCATCTGCCACTGGCTTTAAAGCAGTTGCAGGTTGACTCGGTAAAGACGGAAAATGATGAAAACCTGACATTTTCCCATACAGGTGATTACTTACGCATACAGCTTGATCAGCCCTTATCGGCCGGCGATACCAGCCTTGTCAGGATTTATTACCAGGGAGTCCCATTCCATGAATCATGGGGGGGCTTTCATTTTTCCGGTTCATACGCGTTTAATCTGGGTGTTGGTTTTGAATCCATTCCTCATAATCTTGGAAAAGCCTGGTTCCCCTGTAATGATAACTTCACCGACCGGGCCTTTTACGAATACCGGATCAGGGTGGAAAACGACAAACTTGCCGTTTGCGGGGGACTCCTCCGGTCGGTATCTACCATGTGCGACGGCACCAAGGAGTTCTATTGGAAATCGGACCGCAGCCTGCCCACCTACCTGGCTTCTGTGGCGGTGGGACCTTATGTGATGCTTACGGATACATTCCCGGGAACGGAACAGGATGTACCCATCACCTGGTTTGTGCGGCCTCAGGATACTGCACGGGTAAACGGAAGTTTTCATAACTTAAAAGAGATTGCTCAGATTTATGAAACCTGTTTCGGGCCTTATCCCTTTCAACGGATCGGTTTCACCGGGACTGTTCTGGGGGCCATGGAACATGCCGAAAACATTGCCTATCCGAATGGCAGCATCAACGGCGGTCTGTCCGACGAATGGCTGTATGCCCACGAGTTGTCGCACATGTGGTTTGGCAACAAAGTTACCTGCTCCTCGGATGCAGATATGTGGCTGAACGAAGGCTGGGCGCGCTGGTGCGAAACACTCTACCGGGAACACCTTTACGGCGAAGTTCAGGCACGTGACAACTTGCGCAGCCTCGCGCGCGAAGTGCTCCGCTATGCCCACATCAGCGAAGGGGGCTACCTGCCCCTCTCCCCCATGCCTTCCAACCTGACTTACGGAACCCATGTTTACGACAAGGGCGGTATGGTGACCCACGCCCTGAGGGGCTACCTGGGCGACAGCCTTTTTTTCAACGGGGTCAGGGCGTACCTGGATGAATATGCATACCAGCCGGCCAGTTCATACGATCTGCGCGACTTTCTCAGCCAGTATACCAACACCGATCTGAACGGGTTCTTCGATTTTCATGTTTTCGGCCCGGGATTCAACCACGTTTCCGTGGATTCATTTCATGTAACACCGGCAGGCAGCCATTTTGATGTGGAAGTTTTTGTGCGGCAGAAATTGAAAGGTGCCGTTTTTCCAGCCGATAACTGTCGAAGCGAACTCGCATTTATGAACAGTGAACGCGTTGTGGAAACGCGCACCATCACCTTTTCGGGATGGCAGGGATCTTCGGTTTTTCAGCTTCCGTTTGAACCGGCGCTCGTAATGGCCGACCTGTACGAACGAAACGGCGATGCCACCACGGATAACTACCAAACCATCCGGGCCACGGGCCTTTTCGATTTCCCCGACACCTATTTCAAAATGGATGTCATCAACCCGGGCGATTCTGCCTTTGTAAGGGTTACCCACCACTGGGTAGCCCCCGACGGCATGCTGCAACCCCAACCCGGACTGACCCTGAGCGATTACCGCTACTGGAGTGTAGAAGGCATATTCCCGGAAGGATTTCAGGCAACCGGAAGGTTCACCTACAACCGGGGCAACGCACTTGATAATACCCTGATCACTTCATCAGCCGATTCCCTTGTAATTCTTTTCCGGCCGGGCGCAGGCCAGGAATGGCAATCCATCCCGTTCACCCGGCAGGGACCCTGGCAACTGGGCATAATCTATGTGCCCGACCTCCGCCCCGGGGAGTACACCCTGGCCGTATGGGATGAACTGTATGTAAATGCCGGAGCACTAGAACCCGGCAATACTTCCTTTTTGAAAATTGTACCCAATCCGGCGGCTGATCAGACAGAGATACTTCTGAGCAGGCCGGAAGCCGGAAGGCTGACCATACACGATTCTACCGGCAGGGTAATTTATTACAAGGAAGTATCCACCGGAGATAAATCAATACGGATGAGTACTTCAGGATTCAGCAATGGCAGTTATCTGGTAAATTTTGTATCTGCACAGGGGAAGAAATACGCTGCCAGACTGATAATAGCCAGGTAGCCCCGCCTATTTTCAGGGTTCGGCAAATAAATCATACAGAACAAACAGGCTGACTATGGATGCTTTTCTTTACGCAAACGCTCTTAAGGCACTTTTTCAGGAGAAGGCCAATCCGTTGCATGCCCCGGCAATGGAAAGGTATATGCTCAATCAGTTTCGTTTCTTCGGGATTCCTTCGCCTGAGCGAAAACTACTGACCAGGGATTTCAAACAGCAATACGGCCTGCCGGATCCCTTACAATTTAATGAAACAGTCAGGCTGATCTGGGAAATGGAAGAAAGGGAACTGCAATATGCCATCATGGAAATCATTTCCTCGAAGCAGTGCCTGAGAAATCCGGAGCGTATCCTTCTGTTCGAAGAAATGATCGTCAACCGCTCATGGTGGGATACGGTGGATTACATTGCCAGCAACCTGGTTGGCCCCTGGATGTCGCTTTATCCTGAGAGGACAGCGGAGTTCACGGAATCATGGCTGAATTCAGGAAACCTCTGGCTGCAGCGCACCGTACTGCTTTTCCAGTTAAAGTACCGCGACAAAACCGATGAACAGCTTCTTTTCAGGGCTATCCGGCAGTTGGCCGGATCCCGGGAATTCTTTATCCGTAAGGCCATCGGCTGGGCATTGCGCGAATACTCGAAAACCAGGCCCGAACGCGTGACCGGTTTTGTGGAAGCCAACCTCCTGTCGCCGCTCAGCAGGCGTGAAGCCTTGAAAGTCATCCTGAAAAACAAAGACCATGAATGAAATAGCAGCCACTACCTGGTGGCTTCAGATGAATTCGTCACCGGCGGATTTGCCAGGGAAGGCCCTTCCGAAAAGGTGCAAAGTAATGCAGGCTGTTAAACCGGTTCGTTCATTTTATCTCTATTTATATACCTCGGTGGGTCGTCCTTACCAATGGTACAACCGCCTCATGTGCCCGGCCGACGAGCTTCAGCAGATGCTCGACAATCCAGCCAACAGCATCTGGGTGTTGTATTATAGTGGTGTACCGGCTGGTTTCGCGGAGTTTGACCTGTCGGCAGAAAACGAAACTGAAATTGTTTATTTTGGACTCACCTGCGAGTTCACCGGAAAGGGCCTGGGCATACCTTTTCTGCATTGGTGTATCCGCAAAGCATGGGAGAGACCAATTAAACGCCTGTGGCTGCACACCTGCAACCTCGATCACCCTGCAGCGCTCGGGCTTTATCAGAAAGCCGGCTTTGAAATTTACGATCAGGACACTGTCATACAGCAGAAGCCGGATCCGGAAGATGACCCTTACCTGCTGCTTCCCTGGTAATTGTTTGTCCTTCCCTTGACAGGAATCACTATTTTTGCCCCGGTAATCCAACTTCACCATGGAATCGAAAATCGCCCGGCTGATTTCCTATATCCTGCACCCGCTGCTGATGCCAACCTATGCGCTGCTGCTGCTCTTTAACCAGAACACTTACTATGTGCTGATTCTTCCTGAGAAGCTGAAATGGGCACTTACCGGACTGATTTTTGGCAACACATTTATTCTTCCGACAGTGATCATCTGGCTGATGCTTCAGAAAGGAATCATCAGCAGCCTGCAACTCCCCGAAAGAAAAGAAAGGACTTTCCCGTTTGTGATTGCTGCAATTTCATTTTTCGCAACATATTTCATGCTGAGCAACATGGGGCTGCCGGCGGTTTTCCTGCTTTTCCTGCTGGGGGGGGCCATACTTGTTGTTGTTGCCGCCATCATTAATCTTTTCTGGAAGATCAGCATTCATATGATGGGTATCGGAGGCCTTGCTGGTGGATTTGCCGGGCTGATGTTCACGCATCACCTGAACGCCCCGCTGCTGATCATTCTCCTGATCATATTGGGTGGAATTACCGGGTTTGCCCGCCTGAAACTGAACACCCACAACGAAGCCCAGGTTTATACAGGCTATGTTGCGGGTGCATTGATCATGTCAGGAACCATTATCCTGCTCTGAGTCAGAAAGGTCTCAGGGAAATTCCGACAGATACCGGATAAATCTCCGGTCCTGCATTTTCTTCAAATATCTTCGAAAGGGAATAGAAAGCAGTAAGATTTATCCACTTGTAACCAATCTGAAAACTCGGGCCAAACCTCCATGTCTGCAGATTCGGAAGCTGACTTACTTTAATCTTCGTTTTACTGCCATCTGCCGGATCGTTGCCCTTGTATTTGGTATGGGCATTGATGAGCAGACCAACCTTCAGCCCTAAGGCAACTTTAAATCCGCCTTCCGTTTTAAACCTGAGCTCGGCAGGCACATCCAGATAGGTAAGGCTCAACTTGCTTTTTTTGTAATCCTGGTTGTCAGGTATAGCCTGAAAGAATGAAACGCCGGAAGTATCCTGAAGGGTGGCATCACTGAAAAGGTTATGCATGCCAAGCCCGAGACCAATGGCAAAAGCAAAATTTGACTCTTTCACAGGAAAAGTGCGCATGCCGTAAATATTGACACCCGGGTTGATTGCGCGGAATTTGATCCCGTCGGGGGCATCCATGACAAAATCATTGAAAACATCTATGCCGGTTGCAAACTTATCAGAAAAAAGACTTTCCGAAGGTTTCTGGGCTAGGAGGGCTGCATTTAATGCAAAGAATGAAATTAAAAACAGAAATAGCTTTTTCATCTGAAACAATTTTATGTTTAAAAGGCTTAAAAATACCGGGCTTGCCAATGAAGGACATAAATAAAATCATGCCTGCGCAACAAAGATAAAGAAAACCCGGCGTTTTTGTGATCAGCACTGCTGATAATAATAAATCACATGATCGTACAGATTGATTTCCATTTGTTTAGCCTGCCAAAAGAAAGCATGTTAATACGGTCAAACAATACGGCCGGCGCCTGCCGGAACAACTGATCCCTGAAAACCATGAAGGCTGCCTGATTATCGGGCAGCCTTCATGGTAAATAACTAATCTGGTAGGATGGGTCTAAAAATATAGCCATGACATCATAAAACTTAATCTTTGCTTAACCGGCAACCGGATTGATCGTCCTGTCACCTATAATTTCACTATGGTTTTCTAATACCCAGGCGTCGAGCAATTCACATTCTTCCGGGGTGAGCCATCGCCTGTGTTTTTTAAGTTCTTTCAGGAAGAGTTCCTTATCAAAACTAACCCTGTTCAATATATCTTTCAGATAGTCCTGCATAAAAAGGCACAATACATCATCCAGTGCATGCAAATATGCATCAGAATATTGTTCAGAACCGGACAAATTATCAAGCGTACGGCTTTTTTTATCCAGCGCACCCGTTTTGCTGATATTCGTAGCAAAGCCGGAGAAGAATTCCAGGAATCCACCTGCTGTGGGCGGGAAAAATCCGGCAGGTTGAAGGGGTCAAAATAAAAAGAACCTGGCAAAAGCTGTAAATCCTTTTTCGCCAGGTTAAGTCTTAATCAGGACATTCAATATGGAATCCGTTCACTGTAATCGTTTTCTGAGCTCTTCGGTCTGCTTTTCAAATCCGGGTTTACCCAGCAGGGCGAACATGTTTTTCTTGTATGCTTCAACGCCGGGCTGATCAAAAGGATTCACATCCAGCAGATATCCTGAAAGGGCACAGGCGAATTCATAAAAATACAGCAGTTGACCCAGGGTATGCTCATTGATTGCCGGCAGGCTGATGACGATATTGGGAACCTGACCGTCGACGTGGGCCAGCAGGGTGCCGAGTTCCGCCTGACGGTTGACCTCGTGGAGACGCTTTCCGGCCACAAAGTTCAGTCCGTCGGCATCGTCGGTTTCAGCCGGAACTGTTAATTCACGTTTGGGCTTTTCGATGCTGAGTACCGTTTCGAATATAATCCGGAGGCCTTCCTGAACATACTGGCCCATGGAGTGAAGATCGGTGGTAAAACTGACGCCCGCCGGGAAAATGCCCCGGTTTTGCTTTCCTTCGCTTTCACCGTATAACTGTTTCCACCATTCCGTAATATAAATCAGTGATGGCTGATAGTTTACCATAATCTCCACCGGCTTTCCGGAGGCATACATCGCGTTGCGCGCCGCGGCATAGAGGAAGGCCGGATTTTCGTCCATGGTTTTGGCGGTGGTTACCAGTTGTTTCATCGCACGGGCGCCTTCCACAAAGCTGCGGATATCGAAACCGGCAACGGCAATGGGAAGCAGGCCCACGGGGGTAAGCACCGAATACCGTCCTCCGACATCATCGGGGACAACATACGTTTTATACCCTTCGGCATCGGCCAGATTTTTTAAAGCGCCCCTGGATTTGTCAGTGATTGCAATTATTCTTTGGCGTGCTTCATCCTTTCCATATTTCTGCTCCAGATGCCTGCGCAACACCCTGAATGCAATGGCCGGTTCGGTAGTGGTCCCCGATTTTGAGATCACGGTCAGTGCATAATCATGACGGTCAAGCACATCAGTCAGGTCAGCCAGGTAGTCTTCCGAAATATTATTACCGGCATAAACGATCAGGGGCGCTTTCCGTTCCTGCTTGGTCAGCAGACCGGAAAAATTATGCTGCAGCGCTTCTATCACTGCCCGGGCGCCCAGATACGAACCTCCGATGCCTATCACCACAAAAATATCCGCCTTGTCTGATATTCTCCCTGCATCCTGTATGATTGATTCAAGCAGTGCATCATCAGTTTCATCAGGAAGGTTAATCCATCCGAGGAAATCATTTCCTTTGCCGGTTTTATTGAGGAGCGCACCCTGCTGGAGCAACAACTGTTTTTCGTAAGAATAAATTTCCGCTTTGCTTACAAAGCCTTCGAGTTTATCTGTATTGATTTTCAAATCGGCCATAATTCAATATTGTAGTTTGGTAAAAGTTTTGGCAAAGATACATCAGACTCAATAAAAAAAGTGCAGACCTCTGGGGAGACTGCACTTTTTCACACAACACATTGGTAGCATTTACACACACAAAACACACCAAAACAAAACACAATAGGGTCAGAACACTACTGTTGTATTTTTCACAATGCAAAAATACACCATCAGCCCCGGGCAGTATGTTAATGAAATGCAACAAACGTTAAAAGTTGTTAATGCCCTGAGGTTTATGCCTTCAGCCCGCTTACCTTTGCACGTATGAACAAACGTCACATCATACTGATTACGGCACTGGTAGGCGTTGCGCTTATCATTCTGACGGGTATTCAGACTTACTGGATCCGCAGCGCCGTGAAGCTGCGCGAAGCCGGGTTGCAGCGCAGCGTGGCCGAAGCCATGGGAGATGTGATGAGCCGGCTTGAAAAGGCGGAAATGAGCCGACAGATGAAGAAAAACAAAGAATACAGCAACCTGCTCAGGGCGATAGATTCGCTCGATTATCTGATTTATCAGGAAACCGGCAGGATGCCTGAGGACGAACAGGCCGGAGGTTCGTTTAACTATCAGCGGCAGCAGGAATGGGGTGAAGTGTTTGAGGATAACCAGTGGAAGCTTGTGAAGAAATCCGATTCCGCGCGCATGAATTTCCCGGGATCCGACTCTGTGCGTATTGTCCGTTCAGACCTGAGCGAAAGAGCCAGGCAACTGAACCGAAAGAAAGCTTTCCTGCTTAACCAGGTGTTTGATGAGATGTTTAATAACCCATTTGCGCCCAATATTGAAAACAGGGTAACCAAAGGCCAGCTCGACACCCTCATCAACATGGCGCTCAAAGCAAAAGGGATCAATGCAGAGTACGAATTCGGGGTATTCAGCGAAGCCAGAAACATCATGGTGCTTGAAAAAGATGCATCTTTCCGTGAGGCTTTGATGGAAGAAGGATTGTTTTTCCCGATGTTTGCCGGAAACGGATACCCTTCCGGCGACTATCTGCTGATCCTTTTCCCTAAACAAACCCGTTACCTGCTGCTGCAGATGAGCGGCATGCTCATCATCTCAGGCGGGCTGATGTTATTGATTGTGATCGCTTTTGCCGTGGTGATTATCGCCATCTTCCGTCAGAAAAAACTCTCGGAAATGAAGAATGATTTTATAAACAACATGACCCATGAGTTCAAAACCCCTATTTCAACGGTATCGCTGGCCTGTGAGGTATTGAATGACCCCGATGTGCCCAAGACCAATGATCTGCTGCACTCCTACATCGACATCATAAGTCAGGAAAACAAACGGCTGGGCGTGCTGGCCGAAAAAATCCTGCAGACCGCCATACTTGAAAAAGGTCAGCTTAACCTGCGCAAAGAGGCTATTGATCTGCACGAAGTGATCTCCGACATTGTCCGCAAGATCGCCATACAGGTGCAGATCCGCGACGGGAGCATTACTCCCGGGCTGAATGCACAGGACCCGGTAATACTGGCCGACAGGGTGCATGTGACCAATATGATCAACAACCTGCTCGACAATGCCAATAAATATACCCCTAAAAAGCCGCTGATCACCATTGCAACCGAAAACAGGAACAACGGGGTACTGATCAGCATAAGCGACAATGGTATGGGTATCAGTAAGACCAACCAGAAAAAAATATTTGATAAACTCTACCGTGTGCCAACCGGCGATGTGCATAACGTCAAAGGTTTCGGACTTGGGCTGAGTTATGTTAAATTTATAGTTGAAAAACATGAAGGCGAAGTGAGCGTTGAAAGTGAACCGGGCAAAGGCTCAACTTTCAGGGTTTGGTTGCCTTCGGGAGAGAAGTAAACAGGGATTTATTCCTTAAAATCAGTTACTAATAGTGCGAAGAGATATGGAAAAGGAAAAAACAAGGATTTTGCTGGCCGAGGATGACCGTAACCTGGGCAATATCCTCAAATCATACCTGGATGCCAAGGGATATGCCACCCGCCTGGTGGTGAACGGGCAGGAGGCCTTTGAGCTTTTTTCGAAAGAGCAGTTTGATTTCTGCATCGTGGATGTAATGATGCCGGTAAAAGACGGTTTCACGCTTGCCCGTGAAATCAGGCAGGTTGACCGGAACATCCCGATTTTATTCCTTACGGCAAAATCCCTGGAAGATGACAAGCTGAAAGGATTTCAGGCCGGGGCCGACGATTACCTCACCAAACCCTTCAGCATGGAAGAACTGCTGCTGCGCATCGAAGCCATTCTCAGGCGTGCCGGTTACAGCACCCAGGGGGGCAAAATCTTCAGCATCGGCTCCTTTACCCTTGACTACAACAGGCAGGTACTCACCCGCGACGGGCAGGAACACCGGCTTACCTCAAAGGAGAATGAGCTGCTCAGGCTTTTGTGCGAAAACATCAACGAAGTGCTTGACCGTAGTTACGCGCTGAACAAGATATGGCAGGACGACAGCTATTTCAACGCCAGAAGCATGGATGTTTACATTGCCAAACTACGCAAATACCTAAAGGGCGACGACAACGTTGAACTGATCAATGTTCACGGAATCGGATTTAAGCTCGTTGTAAAAGATTGACAGCAGCTGCCCGGTATCAGGAATATTTTTGCATAAATTCTTCCGCTGTTTCTACCATATGGCGCGTTCCGACAAAGAATGGCACCCGCTGATGCAGGCTTCCGGGCTGGATATCGAGAATGCGTTCATACCCGGTTGAGGCCTTGCCACCCGCCTGCTCAGCCAGAAATGCAATTGGATTGCATTCATACAGCAGCCTCAGTTTTCCGTTGGGATTCTTCAGCGTTCCGGGGTAAATGTAAATGCCGCCCCGGATCAGGTTACGGTGAAAATCGGAGACCAGGGAGCCTATGTAACGCGTGGTATATGGCCTGAGCGTAGCCGGGTCGTCCTGCTGGCAGTATTTGATGTATTGCTTGACCCCTTCGTGAAAATAGATGTAGTTAGCTTCGTTGATGGAATAAATACTCCCTCCTTCCGGGATGGTCATTTCGGGATGCGAAAGCAGGAAAAGCCCTACTGAAGGATCCAGCGTAAATCCATTCACGCCATGCCCGGTGGTGTAAACCAGCATGGTGGATGAGCCGTAAATAATGTACCCGGCCGCAATCTGCCGGTTGCCCGGTTGAAGAAGGTCCTCCACGGTTCCGGGACCCGATTCGCTTTTGCGCCGGTAAATGGAGAAGATGGTGCCGATGGGCACATTTACCTCTATATTGGACGAACCATCGAGCGGATCCATGGCCACTACGTACTTCCCTTTCTGTGAAAAGGCATTGTCATAGGTATACAACTCATCATTCTCCTCAGAAGCCACGGCACAAACCATTCCGCCGTGCCGCATAGCCGTCAGAAAACAATCGTTCGCAAACACATCCAGCTTCTTCTGATCCTCGCCCTGCACATTCTGCTGCCCGAAATATCCGTTGATATCGGCCAGCCCGGCCTTGTTGATCTCCCGGTTCACCAGTTTGGCGGCTATGCCGATGTCGTTGAGCAATCGCGTAAATTCACCGGTAGCATAAGGGAAATCAGCCTGTTTCTCGGAAATAAACTGTACAAGGGTCTTCATTTTATGATGTGTTAGTGATTTTAATGTGTCCTCAATCCGGTAGCTATAACATTAACCGGTTCATATCCGGGCGAAAGTTAATAAGAATCGCTGATTAACCATGACTAATTTCGCTGTCCACAAACCTTCGTTCGTCATATGTTTTTCATTCTTCCTCACAAATTAAGTACTTTTGCGTCATCAAAGCATGGCAGTATGAAAGTACTTAAGTTTGGCGGAGCTTCCGTAAAGGATGCTGCTTCTGTAAAGAATGTGAGGAAAATTCTGGCAGGATTTGAAGGCGAAAGGCTTTGTGTGGTCCTGTCGGCAATGGGTAAAACGACCAACGCCCTTGAAGCGGTGGCGGATGCCTGGGTGAAACAGGATATGGCAGCCATTACCCTGCTTAATGAAATTGAAACATTTCACACGGAGATTTCAAAGGAACTCAACGGTGCAGGTTCGAAGCAGCTTAAGCTGATTGTCCGCGAGATCAGGCAACTGCTGCAGTCGGCTCCTCCGGCCCTTTACGATGCCGCCTACGACCTGGTGGTTTCAAACGGGGAACTGATGTCTACCGCCATCGTGAGCGATTACCTCAACCTCAACGGCTTGACCAACCAGGAACTCGACGCCCGCAAGGTGCTGATTACCAACGAGGCCTACCGAAACGCCCGGGTGAGCTGGGAAGAAACCTCCGGGAAAATCCGTGCAGCCTTCGATGAATCCAACCCTGAGCAGTTTGCCCCGGTTACCATCACCCAGGGATTTATCGGCAGCAGTGTCAACGGCCACCCGGTAACATTGGGCCGGGAAGGCTCCGACTTCAGCGCGGCCATCTTTGCCTACGCGCTCGATGCCGGCGAAATGATCATCTGGAAAGATGTACCCGGCGTATTGAATGCCGACCCCCGCTACTTCGACGACACCGTGCTGCTCGACCGCATCTCCTACCGCGACGCCATCGAGCTGGCGTATTTCGGGGCTTCGGTCATACATCCGAAAACCATTCAGCCGTTGCAGAACAAGAATATTCCGCTGTACGTGAAGTCCTTTGAAAAACCGGAGGAAAAAGGAACCCTGATCCACAGTTTTGAAGATCAGCCGCTGAATACGCCCTGCTATATCGTGAAAAAAGAACAGGTGCTGGTCTCCGTCTCGCCCAACGACTTTTCATTTATCGCCGAAGACGGGCTGCACACCATTTTCGGGCTGCTTTCGCACATGGGCATCCGCATCAACCTGATGCAGAATTCAGCCATCAGTTTTTCCATCTGTATCGACGACCATCCCGACAAGCTGAACCGGCTCTTCAAGGCCCTCAGCGGCGACTTCAGGGTAAAGTACAACCGCGGCCTTGAACTGATCACCATTCGTTACTACAACAAAAAGATCACCGATAAAATCGTGAACAAACGTCCGGTGCTGCTGGAGCAGAAAAGCCGGCTTACGGTACAGCTGGTGGTTGAATCCCAAAAATCAAAATAAAAAAAACCGCAGGCTTCCGTATTGCCAATCTGAGGCACCCTGCTGGTCCATAAGTTGAATGCCGGGTTTCCCGGACTTTTTAAACTCTTTCCGGACATTTCTGATTCAAAACTTAACTGACCGGACAGGAACCCAGTTTCCCGGCTGTATAAAGATACCAGCGATTTTTTGTGTTTCCGTGTTTTGGTGGCCTGCAAAAACCTGACCTTAGATGAACCCCGGCTTCTGCCAGTAATCTGCATGCCGTTGAAGATTAACGGCAAATTCCTATTTTTGCGCATCACTCAAATTTTCAGGCATGAACAGCACCCCTGCAAACAAATCGGGTTTCAAGTCCTTCCCGCGTAATTTCTGGACAGCCATCGTAATGGAGTTTTTCGAAAGAGGTTCCTACTACGGTGTGATGTCGGTACTTTCGGTTTACCTCGTCACTTCGGTGGGCGATGGCGGACTGGGTTTCAGCAAGGAAGGCGTGGGGGTAATCAAAAGCACCATTACACCGCTGTTGTACCTGCTGCCCATACTTTCGGGGGCGCTGGCCGACCGCTTCGGCTACCGCCGCACGCTGATGATGGCCTTTACGGTGATGAGCGCCGGTTACTTTTTTACCAGCCTCTCCTCCTCCTACGTTCTTGTATTTATGAGCCTGATCCTGATGGCCATCGGGGCCGGGTTCTTTAAACCGGTGATTTCGGGGACCATCGCCCGCGTGACCGACGAAGGTAATTCAGGCCTGGGATTCGGCATCTTTTACTGGTCGATCAACCTGGGGGCATTTATTTTCCCGCTTATTCTGGTGCCTTTCCTGAAAGGGATAGGATGGAATTATATTTTCATTATGGCTGCCGTGGGTACGGGCTCCATGCTGCTGCTCAACCTGTTCGTTTTCAAAGAGCCACCCCGCCCGGCCAGCACCAAACCCCTCGCGGAAGTGCTGAAAGGCATACTGCTGGTGCTGAAGGATTATCGTTTTGTACTGATGATCGTGATATACAGCGGTTTCTGGATTCTCTATTTCCAGATGTTCGATACCATACTCTGGTACCTGACCGATTACATGGACATGACACCGGTAAACAATGCCATCAACAGTTTTCTGGGGCTGTTTGTCAGCAACCCGTCCTGGAAGTTTGAAGCCGAGCATGTAACAGTGGTCAATGCGGGGGCCATTATCGCCTTGCAGCTGCTGGTCTCTTCCATTGTTAAGAAAACTCCCGCCCTGCCCACCATGATCACGGGAATCGCGCTGGGGACGCTGGGAATGGGCATACTGGCCATCAGTACCTATGCCTGGGTATTTGTTGCCGGACTGATCATATTTTCCATCGGCGAGATGACCGCCCACCCGAAATTCATCTCCTACATCGGACTGATTGCCCCGCCCGACAAAAAGGCGCTTTACCTGGGCT
>CAZDBX010000004.1:20347-21868 GCA_964503805.1 uncultured Lentimicrobium sp.
ATCTCCTACATCGGACTGATTGCCCCGCCCGACAAAAAGGCGCTTTACCTGGGCTACTCTTTCCTTTACGGAGTCATCGGCAGCGGCATTGGCGGCATACTCGGCGCCACGCTTTATGTGAAATTTGTCGACGGCATGGGACGCCCCGGGCTGCTGTGGTTTATCTTCAGTATGATAGGCGTCGCCACCATCATCGGGCTGCTGTTGTATAACCGCTACCTGAAGCCCAGGCAATAGACCTCAACTTTTCTGACAGAAGCTGTCGCAGAAAGTCAACCCTTCAAGGGATCAGGCGGCAAACAACAATCCGGAACCATCACCGGCACACTGAATTAGAGGTATTATGTTGTTTCCCAGGCAATTTCAAAAAGAATTACCGGAAATCTTATACTGTAATTCACGCTGATTCGTTTTACAAATCAGATTATTAGTACCTTTGGAATATGAAGAAGTACAATCGGATTATCCGCATAAGCGCATCTAAAAGATTTGGCAAACCCTGTATCAGGGATACCCGTATCAGTGTGTCTGACGTACTCGGATGGCTGGGATCAGGCATGTCATTCGAAGACATTCTGGCCGATTACCCTGAGTTGACGAAGGAAGACATCAGGGCATGCTTACTGTTTGCTTCCGACAGGGAGCGTAAACTTCAGGTTTCGGAATGAAGCTATTGTTGGATCAGAACATTTCTTTCAGGATAGCCTCAAGGATTCAGGATATTTACCCTGGAACCAGGCAGGTTAAGGAACTTGGATTGGAAAATTCCAAAGATTTGATTATATGGGAGTATGCCAGGCGAAACGGATTCTGCATCCTTACTTTCGACAATGATTTCTATGACATAGGGCTTCTTAAAGGATCGCCGCCCAAAATAATCTGGCTGAGAACCGGAAATACCAAAACCAATAACATTGAACGTATACTCAGAAAAAACCATGATACAATAAAGGCATTTCTGACTGATCCTGCTTATGCCGAGATGGGATGCCTAGAAATTAACAATTTACTTTAGCTTTACTGCATCAGATCTTGCCATACCCTGATTTACTCAGGGCGCGATCAGCAGTTTACCGCCGGTGGTTCCTGAGGGTTCCCGCAATCTGTAGAAATATACGCCAGGCTTTGCCCCTGCCGGCTCCCATACGACTTTTACGCTGTTGGCAGGTATCTCAGCAACCGTTCTTCCGGTAATGTCGGTTATGGTTATTATACGCCCGGGCGATGGCTGGTCAAGTTCGAAAACTACAAATCCGGCGGCAGGATTCGGATAAACCCTGACCTTCTCATTGATTACACTTTCTTCAAATCCCAGACCACTGATGTTGCCCATGGCATCGGTTTTGATTAAACCGGGAAATACCCGGTTGTCATTGGCTTCATGATATGTTGAAAAAAGATAACCCCCATCAGGGGCAACCTTGATATCAGTAACCCAGCTCTTATCATAATCAGGAAAAGGAAATTGTCTTGTCCACAGGCTGTCCCCTTCTATGGAAGCAGCGTGCATATAAATATTTC
>CAZDBX010000004.1:21968-30311 GCA_964503805.1 uncultured Lentimicrobium sp.
ACACGTAAGTAGTCCATCGAATAAACGAACAAGTCGCCGCCCTCAGCTTCTATGACAGAATATGGTTTTGATTCAGATTCCGTTCCATTGGTTTCTCCGCCATACTGTTTATGCCAGATAATGTTAAAATCCGTATCAAGTTTCAATAAATCATTCCCGCAAACAAGCACCAGATGGTTATCGGCAGTATGCGTGATGGCGTAAGTCTGGTAAGTGTCGAAGGTTGGGATGCTTTTTCGCCTTAGTTCATGCCATTCAGGAGAATATTTTACGATAAGGGCTGAATCAGCGCTGCGCGAAACAACAATATAATGATTGCCAACATGATCAGTAATTTCCAGACAAGGGTAGAGTCCATGAAAAAATTGAAAATCAAAATACATTTTTCTGGTTTTTATGGTGTCGCCGGAAAAATCCAGGTGTAGCACAAAAACAAAGTCGCCATTAATATCCCTGCCTGAGCCGATCATCCTGTAGCCGGTTTCTTCCAAATCAACACGGGCCGCTTCCGCGTTTCCGAAAAAAGAATACGACTTAATAAAGTTCTGCGAAAAAGCGCCAAAACTTACCATACAAAGCAAAAGGGTAATAAATTTTTTCATAACATTAGTTTTTAAGGTTTTACTCAACCTATTAAATCATTAAAAGTTGAGCTGCCCGATTTATTTTAATTAATTCATAATCAACAGTTTGCCAGAAACAACCGAAGTTGCCCCTTTAATTCTGTAAAGGTAAACCCCGGTTGGTATTTCGCCTGTTTGCCACACCGTCTTCTCGCCGGTTAAAGCCATGGTTGTTACCAGCCGCCCGGTAATATCACTTATGGTTATGTTACCCACAGGTAATGGTTTTTTTAATTCAAATACAACGTAACCTAGCGAGGGGTTGGGGTAAACCCTGCAAACAGTTTCTTCCATTTCGTTAATTCCAATGCAGGTTTCAACATTTATGTCAAGAGTTTCACTCCAGGCACTGCTGCCGCAATCGTTAAAATTAAATACCCTTAAACCGGCAGTACCTTTAAAACTTGTATCCCAGATTACTGTTGCCATTGTGCTATCCTGATCGAGAATGCCGGCAGTAACAGGCGTTATCTCCCATACATAACCATGCGAATTCACGGCTGGCTGTGTGTTATATGTGCTTTGTATTGTAGTTACAGTACATACATCTACAGGTCCTTCAGGCATTGCAGGAATGGCCGGGGCATAAAAATCGCAGTCCTTTATCTCGAAAAACCAGGCATCGGTATCTAATGGAGTAATGGAGCATTGCACATTACCGCTACTGTGCGGAGTCCGCGAAGAGATTATATACCGGAAATCATTTATTCTTGCTACCGAATGATTATTCAAATACTCGTCACCTCTGCCTCCAAAACAATGTTGACCAAGCAGCACACCATTGGAATCAATCCTGGCAAGCCAAACATCATTAGTACCTGGGTTCGAATTGTTGCCTGATACATCACCATCGTTGGATGTTGTATGACTAAAAACCAGAATATCCCCGTTACTACTATTAAAAATTGCATATGGAACATCATACCCTGTTCCTCCAAGACATTTTTGCCAGATAATCTCGCCTTGGGTATCTATCTTTACAATCCATATATCTATTGTACCACCTGGCCCCGATGGGCCATGATGTCCGGACACATCCCCGTCATTTGAACGAGCGAAAGCAGCAAAGATATATCCATTATTCACCTCCAATATTTTCATTCCACCTTCATAATAGCTTCCCCCATAACATTCCTGCCAAACAATATTACCTTGCATATCAAGCTCAACCAACCATACATTGCCTATTTCTCCATGTGGATTGCAGGTAACCATACCCCCGGGCCATTGTACCGCACCAATCATCAAAATATTACCTTTTTTATTGATTATCATGGAAACCCCATTATCCATTCCTTCGTTGCCCAATGTTTTTTCCCATTCTATATTCCCATCAGCATCGCATTTACACATCCAAACATCAAACTGTCCAAAATACTGACTGATATCCCCTCCGTCGCTGCCCACACGATTGGTAAAAACAAAGCCGCCATCGGGGGTAACAACCAGATCTTTGGGTTCTTCATAGTAAGGAGAACCATAAGTCTGCTCCCACAAAATATCGCCCTGTCCGTTAATTTTAATCACCCACACATCGTTAAAACCATAAGTTCCGGAAACCACATCACCGTCAACAGACCAGGTAGAGCCATATATATAGGATGCGGTATCGTTAATGGTTACAATTTTATGCGGATTATCCGCATCTGAACCACCATAACATTTTTCCCATAGAATATTATGCAGGGAATCTGTTCGGATAAGCCAAATATCTGAACTGCCATGATAATTCGTAGTTCCATTATCTATATTTAACCCTAAGGCAAGGAAAAATCCGTCAGATGTTTTTGCAACAGTATGATAATGAGTAGTGGTTTCATCTCCTAAACACTGTTGCCATACAATGTTGTAATTTTGTGCGTTAATAATAATAAAGCAGTAGAGGAGGATTATTGTAAATATAATCTTTTTCATCGGAGAAAAGAAAAATGGTTCATCCCGGAATATCCCGGGATGAACCAGATGAAACATTATTGAACTACCAGTTTGCCTTGCTTGTTGAGGGTACCGGCTTTCAGAGTATAAATATAGATACCCTTTTCTACCTGCCGGGTATCCCATACCTGTTGTCCGACATTTCCCGTTACTTTGAACGAAACTATTGTCCTTCCATGCATGTCTGTAACCAGGATTTCTCCTTTACTAACATTAAAAGGAAGTTCGTATTCAAAGGCAACCCATGAACTTGCCGGGTTGGGATTGGCTTTTATTGAAATACCATTCTCATTAATAGCGTTATCCACATAGCTGGTTTTAAGCGATGCCCCTTCTGCTCCGGGCAAACATTTTTCGAAATGGTAACCATGTCCGTACTCAAGCAATGCCCTACCCATCATTGAAGCTCGACTTGCACCGTTTTCGGCTGTTTCTAAAAGCATTTCAAAAGAAGAATCGTCAATGGAGAAAATATTTTCCCCCTGCTGAATCATTTGAATTTGCCATAAAATAAATCCTTTGTATTCGTTGAATTCATCGAGTTCATTGCCTGTCAGATTGCGAACGGCTGGTATAACATCCAGCATGGCTGATACAGCGCTGTAGTTCTTTTCGGTTAGGTAAGAAGCAACAATTTCATAATCAGCATTCAGATTGTTCAGATTATCATACCAGCTACGCAAGTAATTATAATCCATATATGAGTCATTGAGACATGACCGGATAAGGTCGTTGGCTGCTTTTACTTTTTCAGCTTCATACTTTGCCATATCCTGTTTAAGAACTGTTTTGTAGGTAATCCCCCCTGCCAGTTGCTTCAGAATGGATATCATGTATTCTGGAAGTGGCTGCTCCTTGTTTTCGAGATATTCTATCAGGGTTTCTTTCCGCAATTCATCGGGATTGGCAGAAAGGATTTCAAATAATACGGACTCGGGCAAGACATCGGTTTTATCAGCAGCTAATTTTAACACTTCTTCTGACAAATGCGGTGAATCACCAAGTAGTTTTGCCCTCAGTTCCCACATATCCTGTGGCCAGGAACTTGAAACTTCCAGCTTTAACCCTTCAGTATCACCCCCATCCTTCAAATTATCAAGCAGAAACTTAACATTATTGTAATCGGCTATGTTTGTAGCATAATCCAATTCACGTTGTAATTTCTGGCTTTCATCCAGCACAATGGATTTGGGATTAATACCACCAAAATTAGAAGGGCATTGGTTGACAGCGGTTACATAAACCGGAACCACATAAACAGGTGTGTAATATTGCGGTGGACTTGTGTTATAAAAATAATTGATTATCTGCCTGCCATCATTTCTGAAATGTCCATACTGAAGTGGATTAGCAGAAAAGGTATTCTTTGCTTCAAGGTTCCGTGAACCCTGAAAAGAATGGATCATTGGTCTATCATCAACATTCTTTTTAGCAACAATAAAATCAATGGCATTATTCTGGTTGGTGTTGCACATAAATTGAAGACCATTATCGTCAACATCTGGATCACTTCGGTTCAAACCCTCAGCATAATTGCCATAGCTTAGGCCGCTAAAACTATTCCTGTAAATAACATCTAGCAATGTTTTGCTGTCTTTACACCTTATACCAACGTAAAGCCCCTGAGGCGCACCTTCATTTTTAATGAAATTATTCTCTTCAATTATGTAGCTATTGCTCTCCACCATATCAATCCCAAATGAAGGAGCACCTGATGTACTACAAGTGCCTGCATCACCAGTATTCGGCCCCAATTTAAAGTTGCAGAATAAAATGGAATGGTTTTTAACACTATTCACTTCAATGCCGATTGAATTATTAGTAAAATCTGCTCTGTTAACTGAGAAAGTATAAGACAGATTAGAGCCATTTCCTGAATAAATTGCAGAATAAAATCCGGAAAATGTGCTCCTGTCGTAATCACAAGTACCTATTCCGGGATTGATGCATATTGCTTCAACCTTGAATCCGGAACTGTAGGCAGCAATGGCCTGATTAAATTTTGCAATATTGATTGCAGCGGAAGATAAGCTAAAGTCACACCCTTTAAATTTAATCCCATTCACCTGGTTTAAATCCACATGTTTGTAGAAAGTATGTGTACCATTGTAATCCGCTGTAATCTCGAAGTTACAATCACTAAAAGATGAATTATAATCCATCTCCCTTTCATTTATAGGATGAGAATTTCGGTAAAGCAGGGCATGGACGGACTTTACATTATCATTAAATGTAGTTCCTGTTGCATGGACAATGCCTCCGGTTTGAGTATGGTCGCCAGGTTTCCATAGGTTAAGGGCGTTTACAGCATTTTGAATAGTTGCACTATCCAATACTACATAACCCTGTGAGTATTTACCATTTTCATCCGGCCACTGGTTGGCTGAACTGTTGCCCCAAACTTCAATGCCTTGCCAGGTTGCGTCACAAAGCCCGGTCAATACACTATTGTTAACAATTAGCCTGCCGCCTTGTTGAACAATAATTTTTACATCAGGAGCAAAAGAGACTTCGCAATTATTAATTTCAAGAACACCATTTTGTTCAATGGTAATGTTATAGTAAATGTTTCTGTCTGTTGTCCAGGGCGCCACAGCACCAGTTATTAAAATTGGCGCACCAGGAGCAACATTTTCAAGTGCACGTGCTGCGTTGATTCGGCCATATCCCATTTGATCATTACAACCCGGATAACCAGGTATTGAGTTATAATCATAAGTGTCATGTCCCATCATACCAGGTAATTTGTCAGCTGTTTCTCTAAGAATCTGTCTAACTTCATCAGGAGATAAACAAGGATTGACCGAGAGCATCAGAGCCACCACCCCGCTCACAAAAGATGATGAAGCAGAAGTACTGGCTGAAGATTTGGTTGAAAATATGTCATAATCCTCTGTATCCCAATAAAAAGAGTTTTGTCCTTGGGCAGAAATACTTATAGGGCTACATGGGGCCATGATTTCTACACCATAATTATCGTCAATATAATTTGAGCCCCAAGTTAAAGATGAATTTTTTTCGTGCCATCTGGCTTCCCAAGATACAAATTCAGTAGCTCCAACTGCTATAACATTTTCTGAACTAGACGGAAAAAGAATATAGCCAGGACTGCTATTATTACCAACTGCAGCAACAAACACAACACCCTGACCATAATGATAACCTATTTCATCATCGATAGCTTGTGAATAACCACCCCCAAAAGCCATATTAACAACTTTGGCTCCATTCAAACAAGCATATTCTATGGCATAGGGTATGTTAGCTGATTGGATATTCTCATTCGGTGATGAGATTTTTACATTCATGAGGCTTACACCTCTGTTACCCCAGCCACCAGCAATGCCAAATGCTCCTAAAATTCCATTTGTATTACCATTGTTGGTTTTTGCAGCAATAATTGAACCTGTCATACTTCCATGAGAATATAGATCGGGCATGTAATGTGTAACATTATTATCTCCCCAATTAATGTCAAATGTTCCGAAGTTCCAGCCATAATAATCATCAATGTACCCGTTATTATCGTCATCTATTCCATTGTCAGGAATTTCTTTATGGTTTACCCAAATATTTGAGTACCCATCTGATCCATTACCCAAGTCAGAATGATTGAGTGAGATACCATTGTCAAGATTTGCAACAATAATATCAGGGGTGCCTTTGGTAATATTCCAGGCTCCATAAACATCTGTTTCGGTGTAAGGCCACATGATATTTTCCTGAGCCCACCAAGGATTCCAACTAAACCAGTCAATATCATTGTTGGGTGGCATGAAATTTGACAAAGTTTTATAAAGGTAGTTTAAATCAAAAAATTCCAAAAGAGTTGAAGCAGAAAGGCTTTGAGTAACTCCGATAAAGTTTGAGCCCTGATTCAGCGTATAAAGACTAACACCATTGAGTGTAGATTTGATAAAAGTTAAGCCGTTGTTATTTGCAAATCCGGTTTTGGCTTCCGGTGTAACACCGTCTTTAAATTTGAGTAGAATTTTATCGGGAAATACTTTTGTTGTATCATCACCATTGATTCTGTAGAACTGTCCATCGCTTTCCAGTATACTCAAGGCACCCACCTGATAAAGTATTTGACCCTTCACTGCAGAACATAAAAATATCACTGCTATTGTAAGAAAAAATCTGAAAAATTTCATATAATTAAATTTTAAGGTAAAAAATGTTATATCCCTGGTCTGATGTATCCCTCCATCCGGTAAATCATATAACTATGGAGGGTATCTCCTTAGATAACCGGAATGATAACATATGAAACAGATTGCATGAATTTCCGGAAAAGAAATCCTGAAATTTGTATTTGTTTGATTTACAGTTTGATACCCCCCCCCATTTAATAATTTTCCGGCCCTGATTCTCTTCTTGTTCAGAATGGGAAGCTTGGTTTGAATATGGATAATTTTCCGGTACATTATTTTGAATTAGCTTATCACATTTATAAATTAAAGGCTGTAATTCATACACTATCTCCCCCGCTAACTGAGCCCGGGCGCCTATGAATATATTGCACCGCAAGATAAGTCAATCTTCCGCTAAAGTCAAGTTTAATTTTACGACCGGCAGCATGCCGGACTACTGTGCTGTTTATCAATATGCTGCACATAGAGAACAAGGCAGATTATCCGCCTGAACATAGTAGTTCGTCCCTCTGTGGAGGAGCCGGTGAAAGCTTTCCGGGAACCATCCGCCCCGGTTTGCACCCGGTAGAACACGGGCTGCACTTGCATCCGGACAGTTGATTTTCATCCATCGGCAAATTGCTTTTTGCAGAAGTCAGGTAAACCAAAACAGGAGATTTTTTTGAAGTAGTGTCAAAAAACAGGAGAAAACTCATGATCCCTTCAACTGCTCCGATGGAAGCAGAACCGGGCGGTTATGCGATTGCTGACCAAACGGTGAATGATTCCGGAAATATAACCACAAATCTTCCTAAATTTGCGCCTGCCTGCATAAGCGGCATAAACAAACCTGTAAAATATAACCCGGCATTAAAATGAAAGGATCAATTGCCATACTGGCAGGCGGTGGCCCCGCACCCGGAATCAACTCAGTAATTGCCTCGGTGGCCAAGGTTTTTCTGAAGGATGGTTACCGCATCATCGGTTTGCACGAAGGATACAAGACCCTGTTTGCGGGAAGTCCGAAAACCATCGACATCGATTTTGAGATGGCCGACCGTATCCACAACCAGGGCGGATCATTCCTGATTATGAGCCGGCACAAACCCAAAGATACTGATTTCAATACGGATTTTTTCGTCAGCAACAACGTGAAGCTGCTGGTCACCATCGGTGGCGACGATACCGCTTCCACCGCCAACCGCATATCGAAATTCCTTGCCGCCAATAATGTGAAGATTCAGAACATCCACGTTCCGAAAACCATCGACAACGACCTGCCCCTGCCCGACGGCATTCCTACCTTCGGCTACCAGAGCGCCAAGCAGGAAGGGGTGCGGCTGGCAACCACCGTTTATGAAGATGCGCGCACCAGCGGAAACTGGTTTGTGGTTTCGGCCATGGGCCGCGAGGCCGGGCACCTGGCCTTCGGCATTGGCGCCGCCTGCCATTATCCCATGATCATCATTCCTGAGATGTTCAACAAGGCCGAAGTTACCTTCGACCGCATCCTCAGGCTGGTGATATCCTCCATGATCAAGCGTAAAATCCTGGGCATCAGCTACGGCGTCGCCATCATCAGCGAGGGGGTCTTCCACTTTATGACCGACGATGAAATTGAAACGTATAGCTATTACCTTGCGAATCCGCAG
>CAZDBX010000004.1:30321-37695 GCA_964503805.1 uncultured Lentimicrobium sp.
ATGAAATCACCTCTTCGGGCATTCATTTTACGTTCGACGACCACGGGCACCCGGAACTGGGCAATGTAAGCAAGGCGCATATCTTCAACGAACTCCTGCAGAAAAAAACGAAAGAACTGAAACTGAACGTGAAAAGCCGTCCGGTAGAAATCGGTTACGAGGTACGCTGCGTGCAGCCCATCGCCTTCGATATGCTCTACTGCGCCCTGATGGGCATAGGCGTGAAGCACCTCTTCGACCAGGGCCTGACCAGTTGTATGGTGGTAAGCGGCCCCAACGGCGACATCACGCCCCTTTACCTGAAGGACGTGGAAGACGAAAACGGCAAAGTGAAGCCCCGCCTGGTGAATATGGATGGGCAGAAGTCGAAAATGGTGTTTGAAGACAGTCTGCAGTACATTGAGCCGGCCGATTACGAGGCCGGCCGGAAATATGTTTCCGATCCCGAAAATTATGACTTCAGGAAGATCCTGAACTGGTAAAACATAGTTGTGACTATATTCCGGCGGGGCGCGATGATGAGTAATTGCGCCCCGCCGGTTTTCAGTTCACACAGGTTTCATTACCTTTGTTTTTGCATTAAATCCGGTATCATGAGATCAGGATTGAAACTACAGGCTCTTTTTAACAGGCAATCCGTTGCGGCGGCCATTGCCCTGCTGTTGTTCCTGCCGCTGCTTTTCCTGAATATCCGGGCCGACCACGACTGGGGCGATGATTTTGCCCAATACCTTGCCCAGGCCGAAAATATCGCCCGCTTCCATCCCATGCCTCAGACCGGCTATGTTTACAACGAATTTTACCCAAGCCTGGGCCCGAAAGCCTACCCGCCGGGATTCCCGTTAATGATTTCAGCCATAACGGGCAAATACGGCAATTATATTCCGCCTTACAATTATCTTATTTCTGTAATCCTTCTGGCGACTACCCTGCTTACCGTCCTCTTTCTGAAAAGGTATTTCGGACTGATCCCGGCGCTTGCCCTCAGCCTGATGGTGTATTACAACCCTTATGTGTTGGAGCTCAAAGCCGAAGTAATGGCCGATATCCCCTTCGCATTCCTGGTTGTTTTGTTTCTGACGATGATTCCGGACCTGCAGCAGCTTTCATCCCGTCGGAAATGGCTGCTTGCCGGTGTGATCACAGGGGTCGCCATTTCGGTGAAAACGGCAGGATTCGCCCTTGCGGCCGGACTGGCAATGTACACAGGCTGGCAACTGATAATGGCGTTCCTCAGAAAAAGAGCAATAAAGTCCCTGTGGAAATCTGCGGTGGATCCCGTCCTGTCCATTGGCGCTGCTTTGGGCATTGTGCTGCTCCTGAACCTGATTTTTATGCGCGGGGCTTCCGGAGCCTCTTCCTACCTGAATACTTTCTCGCTGGGGAGCTTGTCGGAAACCGTTGCCATGAATCTCTATACCTATACCGAGGTGTTGCGGTTGTTTTTTGTCAGCCTTGATTCACAGATTTTCTGGTTTGGTTTTATTGCCGGTTCCGCTGCGGTTACCTTTACCCTTACCGGGCTGATCGTTGCCTTCAGGCGTGGCCCCGGCATAGCGGAATGGGTGATGCTTGCGTACCTCGGCCTGTTGCTGGTCTATCCCTACCACAACTCCGGATTCAGATTCCTGCTACCCCTCGCGCCCCTGATACTTTATTATATTGCCACGGCGGTCGGTGTCATGAATCCCGGCAGGAGTGGAATTGTGCTGTCAGTCCTGGCGGCCGTAATGATGCTGGTAACGTATATGCCGGCATTAAAGGAATTGCAGGAGCGTACGGCGGAAATTCAGGAAGGGCCTTATGCCGTGCATGCGCAGAATGCCTTTGAGCAGGTCAGTGCCATCACGCCCGGAGATGCCTTGATCGTTTTTATCAAGCCGAGGGCGCTGGCAAGGTTTTCCGGAAGAAACAGCATGGCGCACCTGCCCGAAAGCACCCCCGTGGAAGTCTATAAACAATTTGAGGTCAAAGGCCCGACCCACTTCCTGCTCTATTCCGAATTGCCGGATCCGGCGCTGGAGAACTATATCAGAACGAACCGGAGGGAGATTGAACTGATCTGGCGAAACCAGTTCTTCCGGTTGTACCGGAAAGTCTGATCTCTATCCGAGAATTTCCTGCAACACCTTCACCGATTTCATTTCGCCCAGGTCGGGGATATGCAGCCGGTAAAAATCTATCAGCCGGTCGAGCAGGGTATCGCGCACGGACCTGGGAATTTCAAAGCCCTGCAGGTCGTGAAATTCCAGTAATTGAAGCCGTTCGAGGGCTTCGGCCGGTGGCCCGGAAATAAAATAGCGGTGCATGGGTTCCGAATCCAGAAACAGCCCTTCTTCCATATCGAAAAATTCACCTGAACCCGCTTTGGCAAACCTGGGACTGAACCCCAGAAAACGGGTAAGCCGCAGCATAAACAGCAAATGGAATGAATGCAGGGAAATCCCCGGCTCGTTGAGCAGTTGCAGCACGGTTACCAGATAACTGAACAAGGCGGGATTGGGCTCCTCCTCCCTGATGCATTTGTAAAGCAGTTCATTGATAAACAGCACCAGGGAACTTCGCGACATATCGTCCTGCAGCCGCTGCAGCGGGATGTAAATACCGGCCTCACGGATGTAATGCAGGTTTCTGTGCTCGTGGCGGTCAATCACCAGATCCAATATGCTGAGGTGACTGAAAAGAGCGGCTTTCAACTTTGATTTGCGGCTGTACAGGCCCTTCACCAGAAATGACTGCAATCCGAATTTTTCGGTATAAATTTTCACTACAGCCCCGGAATCGGCATACCGGGTGGTGTGAAATACAATGCCATGCGTTGAAATAAGCATGGATCAAAAATACGGATTATATTGACTGGAAACCGGCTCAGGACCGGTCTGAAACAGCCTTATCAATGAAAATTTTAAATGCTAAGCTTCAGTTAACGAACATGATTTTGGAAACCGTGGTTTTGGAACCATCGCTGTTGGTGACATAAACCAGGTAAACCCCGGTTTTAACGCGGTCGCCGTTAAAATTGCGCCCGTTCCAGAGCGCCTGTCCGCCTTCACTCATCGTTGAATAAACCAGATTCCCGCTGATATCGGTAATCTTCACGCTGGAGTTTTCAACCAGTCCGCGGATGGCGATGGCCCCCTCGTAGCTTTCGCGTACCGGATTGGGGAATACCACCACCTCTTTCAGGTCTTGTGTAGGTGTCACCGATTCGCTTCTGTATGAGATTACCCCCTGCGAAGTGCCGATAAAGACCTCTCCCGACTCGTTGATGGTGATATCGGTAATGGAATTGCTGAGCAAAGGGCTGTTTTCTTCTGTGAAGTGCAGGATTTCCTTGGTGCCGTCGGCCGACATGAGGAAAACGCCGGCCCTATCGGTGCCGAACCACTTCCGGTTTGAACCGTCAACGGCGATGGCGGTCACCGCTTCGGCTTCAAGCAGGTACTGACCGTATCCGTCCTGCTCTATCAGGATGCGCTGCGCATCAAAATTCTGTCCGCTGAAAATGTTGGCCGGTGAATAGAATACCGCCACCCCTTCGTTGGAACCGACCCACACGAGACCTTCACGGTCGACAGCCATACTCAGAATAAACGAGCCTGGCAGACTACCATTGCCGGCAACGGAAGTAAGTCTCTTTGCCTTGTCATCCGTGGGATCATCCAGGGTGTTGTTATCGTTAAAAACGATCAGTGCATGATCGCGCGGCATCAGCCATTTCTGACCTGATTTGTCCACCATAACCCTTCCTATATCCACCCCGGTTGCCACGGAGCCAAGGTTAAATGATTTCCATTCCCCGTTGTTCTTCCTGACGGATAAGACAGAAGGGGCGCTTGAGTTGGTTACCCACAGGTTATTCTGATCATCGAAAGCCAGCCCGCCAATGCCATACCATGTACTTTCATAGGCAGTACCTTCGAGGCTGCTGTTCTCACTAGTATAAAGTTGCGAAAACTCTTCGTTCACATACTCCATCAGCCCGTAGCCCCAGGTGCCGAAATATACCCTTTTGTTGTTTGAAGGATCAACGGCAACCGATAAAACATCGCGCATATCACTCAGGAAAGTATCCTTTTTCTGATCTGTTGTTTTCCATTTCCCGTCGATAAAACCGGCAAACCGGGCCTGACGGTATATCGCCGCGAAGGCAGAATTCCTGCCACCCGGAACAATCCACACATCACTCTTTCCGGCGGCCATCGCATAAACATCAGGAAAATCAGGACCATCGGGAAGAAAACGTTCAGCAACAGTATAATCCGTAATTTTTACCAATCCTTCAAATTCATCACCTATCCACACGCTGTTATTCTCATCAAGAATTGCATCTTTAGGGAAAATGTTGCCCGGGTTATAGGTATAGAGCTTGTGTTCCAGCGAACCGTCGGGCATGAAAATTTCAACCGCAAGGTTGTTACACACCAAAAGACGATTGTAATGGACCTCCAGGCTGGACCGGTTGGATGTGTTATTTGCCTGGAAGGGCTCCCAGGTACCGTCGATCTTTACAAACATGGCATCGGTTGAATAAGCAGGTCCCTTCTTGTTCGTATAAATCCTGTTGTTAAAAGCTGCAATATGATTGTAAGGAGCCGAGGGGAGAACAAATGAACTTTCGCGCGTCCATTCCGCAAAGTTTGCCAGGTTTGAGCCATAAAACGACGCCCGGTAGATCCCCTCATCGGTCGCTGCATAAATCAGCGAATCCACCGGATTATAGGTAATATCGTTGATATTAATGGCCCTGCCCTGACTTCCGATATAATAGATGGGCTCAGGAAATTCCTCCTTTTCAATATCGAGTACCACGATCCCGAACCCGCAGGCCAGATAAGCCCGCTTGCCTATAAAGACAATGCGGTTGATGGTTTTATTCCCCAGTATGGGCTTTCGCTTGATATCCGACAAATTGGTGATATTTCCGTCTTTAAGCAGGTCAATGTTTGCATTGGTATAGGCGATGACCAGTGTCTTCAGATCTTCATTGTATTTAATGCTGCTGATTCCGACATCGCTCAGGCCATTATTCTTGGTCAGCCGGTTAAGGCTGTTGTCATTGATATCGTAATAAAAAAGGCTGTAAGGGGTGGCCGCATAAATCCTGCCATCGCCTTCGGCTACTGCTATTACCTTGCGATATGGAAGGTGGTCACGCCATTGTCCGATACCGATTTCCTGAGACCATCCGGAGAACGGGAGAAAAACCAATGCCTGAAAAACAAAAAATAAAAAGAATACAGACTTTCTCATTCGCTGATAATTTAATTTTTTTGACCTGCTGAAACACCGGCCCGCTAATTACATTAAGCCTTTTATTAAAGAAAAAAGACAGAACTTTGTTTCACAAACCCCATACTTTCATTAATTTCACAATACAAATCAATCAGTCCGGTTTAACACTTCCCCGTTTTGGAAGTCTTTAATAAAACCTGAACTATTAAACTGCAATTTTACCAATTTATTGTTGATTACAACCGCCTTGACCAAATTCAGTTAATTGTGCGGATCAATGAATACTTCATGCCGGTTATCCGTCGCAGGCAAAGACCGGAAGAATTGATTACCGGGGTCTTGAATGTTGAATACAAACAGGTTAACAGAGCGCTCTTTATCTGCGATCACATTAAGTTCAGTTTATTACACTGATCGCAGGAAATTGAAAAGTTTCGTGTCAAACAAATATGCAAACATACACATTCATTCATCTGATCGGCATCTGTTACAACAGTCAGTTCATTTGACCTCAGACAATGCATTGTGGATGCCGGCAAAACCAGATTGATGCGACAGGTTATGACTTCCGGGCAGGGGTAGAACCAACCGGGTAACTACCTGAAAAACAAGTCAGATTATGAAATTAAATTAATGGGCCAGATAAATCCTGAGTTTCACAAGATGCAGAAAACGGCTGTCCTTTACCCGCGCAACATGATCTGCAGTTGCTGTTTTGTGGTGATCAGGCAACTTCTTGAAAAGGAGGGGGCTACAATTCTTAATATCAAACCCGGAGAAGTGGAAATCATGTATGATCCACTGCTGCACAACAGGGAGTTTTATACTGAACTACTTGCAGCCCATGGATTTGAGCCCATTTTCAGCCGGGAGCATCAGATTGTGGAAAAAATAAAACTTGCGGTAATTGAACTGGTTCACAAAGCGGGAAATGTGAATTCAATGATCAGAAATTCCGATTACCTGGTAGAACGGCTGGGGCTTTCCTATGCTTACCTTACCAACCTTTTTTCAAGGTACGAGCACATTACCCTCGAAAAATTCATCATTCTCCATAAGATAGAAAAAGTGAAGGAACTGATCGAATACGACGAATACACCCTGAGCGAGATTGCTGTTCAGCTGGGTTACAGTTCTGTACAGTACCTTTCGGCACAGTTCAGACAGGTGACCGGAATATCGGTAACTGAATATAAAAAAGGCGGTTATTCCCGGACACCGGTTGATCTGATCGGACGCCAGACAGCCCCGGCACACCCAAAGAAGGAGTAATTATAAAAACTGCAATTCCCTGGCTCAGGCCGGATTTGCGAAGGCTATAAAATCTTATACGCTTTTCGCGGAATTGTATAAACCACAGACTGTTGTTATTGCGTTACTTTGTCAACCAGTGCAAAACCATTGAAAAAGGTTATGAAAATCAAACATCAGATTGCCATCAGCGACACCGGGTTTCTTTTCAACCCTGCCACAGGGGAATCATTTACCGTGAATCCTGTCGGAGCCGAAATCATCAACCTGCTTCGCCAGGGTTTTACCCGGGAGCAGATTATTGACGAAATTACCGGAAGTTATGCGGTTGAGCGGAACAGTTTTGAGAAAGACCTGCATGAATTCGCCGGAATAATGAAAATGTACCAACTTCTTGATAAGGATGAATAAGCCCTGCTATACCATTGCAGTTACCGGTCTGAATGCCATCGACAGTCCCGGCCCTGGCGTTGCCGTGATCAGGGGGCTGCTCGAAGCTGCATCCTTTGACGCCCGGATCATCGGACTCGCTTATGAATCGCTGGAACCAGGCATATATATGCCCAACCTCACCCACCGTACCTACCAGATTCCATATCCCACCGCCGGAACGGATGAGCTGATGGAGCGACTGACTTATATACACAGCCGGGAAAACATCGATGTAATCATTCCAAACTTCGACGCTGAGCTTTATTCCTTTATGAAACTTGAGCCAAAGCTTAAGCAGATGGGCATCCATATGTTTTTGCCCACATTTGAGCAATTCGAAGAACGGCATAAGGTTAACCTTTCAAAATTCGGGGAAAAATACGGGATTGATGTTCCCCTGGGCATAGCCATCACTGATCAGGCTGAGATATACAAGCATGAAAAGGAACTGGACTT
>CAZDBX010000005.1:0-11890 GCA_964503805.1 uncultured Lentimicrobium sp.
TGACGAAGCCCGGAACAAAGCCGTCAGGATTGCTTCCGCATTTGATGCTGATGATCGCTTTCAACTGCTGACCAACGATTTTGAAGGCCGGCATCAAAGGTTTGTCAGCAGGGAAGAGTTTATTCAATCTGTCAGGGAAACTACCATCAGTCCGGCCGTAAGAACCCTTGCAGAAATAAATTCGAGGCAGCGTGATCTTTTTTCCAGGCAGCGGGCTTCTTCTGCCATTGCTTACATTATCTCAGACTTTCAGCAAAGTACCCTGCTTACGAAATTGCCTGACAGCACATCCGGCTACAGCTCCTATCTTATTCCCGTTCAGGAGAAACAAACCGGCAACCTCTTTATCGATACCTGCTGGTTTGAAAATCCCGTACTCAGAATCAACCAGATTGCTGATCTGCGGATAAGAATCAGAAACAATTCGGAAAATGAAGTTCAGAAAATCCCCGTAAAGCTTGTAATCAACGGATCGCAACGCGCAGTTGCAGCGGTTGACATTCCGGCTGAAGGCAGTGCAATGGTAAACCTCTCCTTTAGCAATCCGGACGCGGGAGTTTTTAAGGCTGTTGTTGAAATCAATGACTATCCCGTAACCTTTGACGACAATTATTACTTTACTTTCAAGGTATCTGAACATATACCCGTGCTGGCCGTCAACCAGAACGAAGCATTTAACAGGTATCTGGTTCCTGTTTTCGGGCTGGATTCAATCCTGCACCTTGACAATACATCTGACCGGCAGATTGATTATTCCTCCCTCCCATCGTATCGGCTGATTATCCTTAACAACCTGAAAACCATTTCGAGCGGTGCCGTGCAGGAACTGGGCAGATATGTAAAGCAAGGAGGCAACCTGTTGATCTTCCCTTCATTATCGTCAAAACCAGCAGACTTAAACATGCTGTTATCCGAGCCCGGCTCCGATCTTTACCGGGAACTTGACTCAACACAAAGCAAAATATCCATCCTGAATACCAACCACCCTATACTGAGGGATGTATTTGAGAAAAACACCCTGAAAGAAGATAACATCGATCTCCCGACAATCCTGAAGCATTTTGGCATTCAACAAAGTTCTGTTGGCAAAAGCGAAACGCTGATCAGTCTTGACAACGGAGATCCGTTGTTGACCGTTTTTCCCAGCGGCAACGGAAAAGTTTACCTGAGTGCCATCCCCCTCTCCGATCAGGCAGGGAACTTCCCGCGGCATGCGATTTTCGTGCCTGTTATGCTGAATATTGCGTTCCAGAGTGAGGATGTTCAGCCGTTTATGTACTATACCAGCGGCAGCCGGGGAATAAATGCCGGTACCATCAGGCCCGAAGGAGAACGTGTATTTAAAATCAGGAGCGAAGAAGGAGATTACGAATTCATCCCTGAATTCAGAAGCATTGATGGCCGGAGTTTTATTTATGTAAACGACCAGATTGAAAAGGCAGGATTTTATTACATCATGGACGGGGACAACCAGGTTGGCACGCTGGCTTTCAATATTAACCGCAAGGAATCAGACCTCAGAACCGTCGGCACGAAAGAACTGCAGCAACTTGTTGCCGGAATTCCGGGAATGGAATTGCTGGAGACCGGAAAGAAGGATATCGGTAAAATAATTTCGGAAGGCAGCTCCGGGAAGAAACTCTGGAAATGGTTTATCATTGCCGCGCTTCTTACAATCATAGCCGAAGTACTGTTGCTGCGGTTTTTCAGAAAAACATACAAAACGGAAGGTTAATAGTTTATCTTCGCCGGGGCGCCGGGATAGCAATAAAATCAAATGGAAGAGAATAGTTTGAATAACGGATCAGAAGAATTTCAGCCGGAGGAGATTCCGGAAGTACAATCCGGAGCAGATCCGGCCGAGATGCATAAAACTGTCCACCTTTCGGGCATGTATGAGAACTGGTTCCTGGATTATGCCTCATATGTCATACTGGAAAGGGCCGTTCCTGAAATTATCGACGGATTGAAGCCTGTTCAGCGCCGTCTGCTCCATGCCATGGATGAACTTGATGATGGTCGTTATAACAAAGTGGCCAACATCATCGGCCACACCATGAAATACCACCCGCATGGAGATGCTTCCATCGGCGATGCGCTGGTACAACTGGGGCAAAAGGACCTGCTGATAGACACACAGGGTAACTGGGGCAATATACACACCGGTGACAGCGCCGCCGCACCAAGGTACATTGAGGCCAGACTGAGCAAATTTGCCCTTGAGGTCGTTTTCAACCCTAAAACAACGAAGTGGAAACTTTCTTACGACGGGAGAAATAAGGAGCCGGTCACATTACCGGTAAAATTTCCCCTGTTGCTGGCCCAGGGCGTAGAAGGTATTGCAGTAGGGCTGGCCTCCAAAATCCTGCCTCATAATTTTCTCGAGCTGATTGATTCATCCATAAAAATTCTTCAGGGAAAAGATTTTGAACTGTTGCCCGACTTCCCCACAGGAGGCCTTGCCGACTGCTCCAGGTACAACGACGGCCTCAGGGGCGGTAAAGTCAGGCTCAGGGCCAAAGTGAGCCAATATGATAAAAAGACATTGATTATCAGCGAACTTCCTTTTGGCGTCACCACAGAAAGCCTGATTGATTCCATTATAAATGCCAACGAAAAAGGCAAAATCAAAATCAGAAAGATAGATGACAATACAGCGCAGAACGTTGAAATACTGATCCACCTGGTTCCTGGTATATCGCCGGACACTACCATTGATGCGCTTTATGCCTTTACCGATTGTGAAATTTCAATTTCTCCCAATAACTGTGTAATCAGCGATGGCAAACCAAGGTTTCTTGGTGTAAAACAGATTTTAATAGAATCGACTGCAAAAACAGTTGAATTGCTTAAAATGGAGCTTGAGATCAGGCGTCAGGAATTGCTTGAAAGCCTGCTATATGCTTCGCTTGAAAGGATATTTATTGAAAACCGGATTTACCGGGATATTGAAGAATGTACAAGTTGGGACGATGTACTAAAGACCATTGACAAGGGACTTGAACCTTATAAACCTCAATTTTACAGGGAAATTACCATAGATGACATCCTTCGGCTTACTGAAATAAAAATCAAGCGGATATCGAAATTTAATGCCTTCAAAGCCGATGAGCTGATTAACAACCTCAATGATGAGAAAGCCCAGGTGGAACACTACCTTGCCAATCTGACCGAATATGCCATTGAGTATTTTAAGAACGTAAGGAGAAAATACGGAAAGGGACGGGAACGGCGCACCGAACTGAGGAGTTTTGACAACATTGAGGCGGTGATGGTTGCGGCAGCCAACCAGAAGCTTTATGTAAACAGGGCGGAAGGCTTTGCAGGTACGGGCCTGAAGAAAGATGAATATGTATGCGATTGCTCTGACATTGACGATATTATCGCTTTCAGGGAAGACGGCACCTTTATCGTGACAAAGGTCGCTGATAAGGTGTTTGTCGGTGAACACATCATCCATATTGATGTATTCAGAAAAAATGATGAACGTACCATCTATAACATGATCTACCAGGATGGCAAAAACGGGGCAGCATATGTAAAGCGGTTTGCCGTTGTGGGCATCACGCGGGATAAAGAATACAGCCTCACAAAAGGAACTGCCGGATCAAAAGTCCTTTACTTCACAGCCAATCCCAACGGGGAAGCCGAACTGGTGAAAGTAAACCTGAAGCCCAGGCCTAAACTGAAAAAGCCTGTATTTGATTTTGATTTCAGCGAGCTGGCTATAAAGGGGAGAAATTCACAGGGCAATATTCTTACTAAATATGCCGTGAAAAAGATCAGCCAGGCTGAAGCCGGCATATCAACCCTGGGAGCCCGCGACATCTGGTTCGATGATTCAATCCGCCGGCTAAACACAGAAGGCCGCGGCAGGCTGATGGGTGCATTCTCGGGTGATGATAAAATACTCACCATTACTCAATCGGGACATTACCGGCTTTTCAACTTCGACCTTGCCAATCATTTCGACGAAGACCTTTTGATTATTGAAAAGTTTAATCCGGAGAAACCTGTCAGTGTGGTTTACTTCAACGGTGAAAAACAGTTCTATTATCTAAAGCGGTTCCTGGTAGAGCCATCCGACAAGAAAACCGATTTTCTCGGCGAGGAACCTGAAACAAAGCTTATCAGTGTTTCAACAGACTGGCTGCCAAGATTCAATATTGTATTTGATGATAAACTGAACAATAAAGTGATCGATAACCTGGAAATTGAAGCAGCCGGATTTATTGATGTAAAGAGTTACAGGGCAAAGGGTAAAAGACTTACAACACATGCAGTGAAAAAAATCAATCAACTTGATCCCCTGCCCTACACCCCTGCTGTAGAAACAGCGTCTGCTTTACCACCGGTAACAGATGAAGGGCAGGAAAACAGGGATATTGAATTGCCGCCCCGTGAACGTAAGGCACCGCCCGACGAGGATGCCATTCAGATGACAATAGATTTTTAAAATTCATAAAACTGACTAAAAAATGACTGACAACAAAGTTCTTGATGTTACAGCCGATGTTAAATGGATTGGAGTGCTTGACAAAGACATTGTAACGTTTGACGTGGTAATGGAGACCAAATACGGCACAACCTACAATTCTTATTTTATCAATGCTGAAAAAAAGGCCGTTGTAGAAACGACCAAACTCAGATTCTGGGAAACCTACGAGCAAAAAATCAGGCAAGTTTGTAATCCTGCTGAAATCGATTACATTATCCTCGATCATACCGAGCCTGATCACTCCGGCAATCTGGCGAACCTGCTGAGGCTTGCTCCTGAAGCCACTGTTGTTGGCAGCGGGAATGCGCTCAGGTATCTGAAGGATATGTTTGGCACTGATTTCAAGTCGCTGCAGGTTAAGGACGGTGATACACTCTCGCTGGGCAACAAAACACTCCGGTTTTTCAACGCCCCCAACCTCCATTGGCCCGACTCCATCTATACCTATCTTGAAGAAGATAAGGTATTATTCACCTGCGATTCCTTTGGCGCGCATTACTGTTCCGAAGCCATGTTCGATGACCTGGTTGACAATTATGACGATGCCTTTAATTACTATTTTGACGTCATCCTTAAACCATTCAGCAAATTCATGCTGAAGGCCATTGAGAAGATCAGACCACTTGAGATTTCTGCTATTTGCACCGGACATGGCCCAATACTCAGAAGACACTGGAAACGTTATGTTGACATGTCAGAGAAACGCGCAATGGAAGCGATTGAAAATCCGGTTAAAAACAAGGTTTTTATCGCCTATGTATCAGCCTATCACAACACAGGTGACCTTGCCAACCACATCGCTGAGGGTATCAGACAATCCGGTGATCTGGAGGTCGAGGTAATGGATATTGAAAAAGCCAGCCTCGGAAGCATCGACGAACAACTTGCTAAATCTTCAGGGATATTATTGGGATCTCCTACCATTAACCAGAATATTCTCCTTCAGATTTATCAGGTTTTTGCACTGATCAATCCCATCCGCGACCGCGGTAAACTGGCCGCTGCTTTTGGTTCCTATGGATGGAGCGGAGAAGGTGCATCGCTGATCGAGTCCAACTTCAGCAACCTGAAACTGAAACTTTTTGATGAAAATTTGTTTATAAAGTTTTCACCGGATACTTCGGAAGAAGAAAAAGCCAGAACTTTTGGCCTGAAATTCGGGAAAGCTCTGGCTGAAAATCTGAAATGTGACGGTAACGTTTAAACATGATTAAGAAACTGCATTCACGGATCCTGGTGCCGGTGATTCTGTTCACCGGCTTTATCTCAATGCTCTCCTCGTGCAGCATCGAGCGCAGGCTTGCAGGTGAATACCTGAGCAATAAAGCGACAACCTCCGTATTGCTGATCTCCCCTGACATTGTTTTCAAGGAAGGATTTAAAGTCCCTGATTCTTTAAATCCTGATTCACTATCAGAAGAAAACAGGAATGCCCTTCTGCTGCAATATACCGAGTTAATTCAATATGTCAGCGATTCAATATTCATTGACGGATATATGAACGGATTGTCTTTCGGGCTGAGACAACTGGGATATAAGGTATTTAAAGATTATAACTCACATACATTTCTTGCTTCGGGAGACAATCGTATCATTGTTAACCTGGCCCAGCTTCAATTGGAAGAGTATTATATTCCGGTTAAAGATCATGCAAGTTTCAGTGATGATGAATTATACCGTTATGAATTTTATATCACCGGCATCAATATTAACAGCTGGTTTGAATTGTCAGGCTTAAACCATGCTGACTCTTTAATCAGGGTGGTATTCCACAGCGAGACCATCAGTGATTACTCAGAATCTGATTTTCGCTATTTTCCTCTTACCGGGGAGGTAAAATACCTCTACTCCGTTGACAGTCTAAGAATTGCGGATGTTTATGAAGCAGGAAGGAATACGGGATACCTTAATGCGGGAAATTTTCACAACTATTTAATAAACAGACATATAAAACTTAATATGCCGAAAGGGCAGACACCTGAAAACATAATTGTTTATGACCGTGTTTCCGGAATGCTTCGTAAAAGCAAATCTCCGGGCTTTACAGAGATACAATAAACGAGCGTTTCCCCGGCATAACCCTTTCCGGCAAAATCCCAGCAATATTTTACGCCGGCAAGCCGGTTTACCCTCATATCTCCATTCCGATTTATAAATGCCAATCAACCTGAAGAGTCAGGTTTGCAGCCGCAATAAGCATAAAATCAGAGGGGGCAGCTTATTAACGGTTGCCGGAACGTGAATAAGGTGAAACCGAAAAATCCGCAAAGTCTCTTTTCAGAAATTTAAAATAGCCGGCAATCGCAATCATTGCCGCATTATCTGTAGTAAACTGAAATTCAGGTATAAACGCCTGAATTATGCCCATTTCCTGTTGTACCAAGAATGCCCTTCGCAAGGCTGAGTTTGCCGAAACACCTCCGGCTACCGCCACCTGTCGTATGCCGGTTTGCTCCACAGCCTTCAATAATTTCTCCATCAGGGACCCGACAATTGCATCCTGAATGGAAGCGCAGAGGTCCTCCTTATTCTTCTCAATAAAATCAGGATCTTCCTTTAATCTGTCACGCAGAAAATAGAGAAAAGAAGTCTTGAGTCCGCTGAAACTGTAATCCAGCCCGGGAATGTTGGGTTTTGAAAAACCAAAAGCCTTCGGATTACCGGTTTTGCCGAATTTATCCACCAAAGGCCCGCCGGGATATGGCAGTCCCATGATTTTCGCGGCCTTGTCAAAGGCTTCGCCGGCTGCATCATCAATGGTCTGGCCGATCACTTCCATTTTAAAGTAATCATCAATCCGTACAATCTGGGTGTGACCGCCTGAAACAGTGAGACACAGGAAAGGAAACTGCGGCACCGGCTCTTCAGATTGCTTTGGTCTGATAAAATGGGCAAGAATATGAGCCTGCATATGATCTACTTCCACAAGCGGAATATTCAAGCCGTATGCAAAAGATTTGGCAAATGAAGTACCAACCAATAGTGAGCCCAGCAATCCGGGCCCGCGGGTAAAGGCAACGGCGCTGAGTTCTTCCTTTCTGATCCCGGCTCTTTGGATGGCTTCATGGATAACCGGAATAATATTCTGTTGGTGTGCGCGCGAAGCAAGTTCAGGCACAACTCCCCCGAAATTGGAGTGAACCTGCTGATTGGCAATAACATTCGAAAGAACCTCAGTATCACTCAGCACAGCCGCTGAGGTATCATCACATGAAGATTCTATTCCAAGGATATAGATTGGCATAATTTTTCGGATAAAACAACTGAAAGTTCACCGTCATCGCTGAAAATCTGCTTATGCGGTTAAGTCTGTAAGCTGATTTTTATGACCTTTGCAGGTTATAATCAATCATTTCAGAACCGGTAGGAACAACAGGTGAATTCTAACGTTGCAAAGTTATCAAAAAGACACTTCAAATATCAGCCCTCACCCTTGTCATCCTGTTGATGTCGCTTGCCTTCATCTACGGGTTATTCCGGACATCGTACGTTCAGACAAGGCTGGTGCAGGTTGCTGCGAATTATCTTTCGGCTGAACTTGGCACAAAAATCAGCATCGGCTCGATAGATATTTCATGGTTTTTTAATGTTGTGCTCGAAGATGTCCTGATTAAAGACAAACATAACCAGAACCTGCTAAAAGCGGCCCGCATAAAGGTCCGACCAGGGAAAATAGATCCTAAAAGACGTTTTCTGGCTATTTCCGCCATCAGTCTGGACAAGGCGGAAATCAACATTGCCCGTTATGCTTCCGACAGTCTGATGAATTACAGTTTTATTGTTGATTATTTCAGCAGCAGTGATACTGCTGTCCGGAAAACTACCGGCATACCATGGAAACTGGGCATTTCGGGAATACGGATCAGCGGTTCGCAATTCACATACAACAACGGGTTGAAAGATACAGTTGCTTCCGGAATTGATTATAACCATATCTCTTTATCCGGCCTGAATCTGGAAATACGCCGGCTGGCGATCTTTCCCGACAGTATTACCGCCCAGATACGCAGCCTCAGCCTGACAGAAAAATCCGGATTCATATTGAATGACCTTTTTACAAATTGTCTGATCAGCAAAGATTCCATCGTTGCCCGGCAACTGCATATAAAAACGCAGGAGAGCGAGATCAATGTGGATTTAAAGTTTCTGCATTCCGGGTTCGGAAGTTACAACAACTTCACCGACAGTGTGAAAATGTACGGCCTGTTCGACAGGACCACCATTCAATTGGGCGACATCGGCTATTTCACTCCAGCCCTGGCTGGAGTCGATGAAAGCCTCAAGATTCACGGACTTGTCATGGGGACAGTATCCTCACTGAAAGCCAGGCAATTCAGGTTCGGATACCGTGAAAACACCTATTTTGAGGGCAACATCACCATGGATGGCCTTCCGGATATATCCGAAACATTTATTCACCTTAACGTCAGGGATTTCAAGACCAACTATCAAGACCTTACCGCATTCAGGCTACCGGGAGGTGCAAGTGCAGGCATTCCGGAAATAGTAAACAACCTGGGCAATATCAGAATCAAGGGATATTTCACGGGATTTATTAATGATTTTGTTTCAGCTGCCACCTTCAGGACAGGAACAGGTACGGTAAAGACCGACCTGAGCCTGAAAAGCGGCAAAGACCAGCAAATACAATACAACGGTCACCTCACTTTATCGGAATGGCAGCTAGGTAAAAGTGTGAAAGCCGAGAAATATCTCGGCCTAGTTGACCTGAGTGCTGAGATTGACGGAATATTCAGCAAACAAAAAGAAATCAGTGCTACCCTGGCAGGTGATGTACAACGCATCCAGATACTCGGAAATGAATTTAATGACATCAGGCTGAACGGACAGTTCCTGAACCGGGAATTTAACGGACAACTTACGCTGAGAGATGAATTGATTGACCTGGATTTTAACGGGCTGGTTGATCTTTCAGATTCAATCCCGAGATTTAATTTTATTTCAGAGGTTAAAGATGCCTACCTGAGCAGGCTGAACCTGTGGGAAAGGGATTCCTCTGCGTCGCTCAGCACCAGTATGAGCCTGAACTTCACAGGATCAAATATTGACAACCTGCTTGGAAATCTGAATTTTTACAATACCCTTTATAAAGAGTCGGGCAATTATTATCCGGTTAACAAAATTGAACTGAAAATATTCGCTTACGGACCCGGCCTTAAAACCCTGAGTCTCGATTCAGATTTTGCCAGCGCTGACTTCAGCGGAAAATTTACATTTTCGGACTTCTATTCCTCCCTGCTGAACATCGTTAATACTTACCTGCCTTCATTCCGGCCTTATCCGAAAATGGACCGGCAAGTGAGCCATGAACAGCTTTTTGATTACAATATTGTAATAAAGGACGTTACTCATCTGACAGAGCTGTTTCTGCCCAACCTGAAACTACATTCAACCGCTTACCTGTTTGGAAGTTACAATTCAACATCGAGAACTGTTTTGTTGAATGGACAGACCGATCTCTTTGAATATGATGGCATTAAATTCCATAACTGGACTATCAGGGGGCAGAATACCGGAAATTCACTGGCAATGACCACCGGCATGTCATCCATTGTATTCAAGGAACAGGATGAAGAAAACGACCGGGCACTGGGTATTGACAATTTCAGTTTTAACGCTGCAATGCGCGGTGACAGTATAACCTACAACTTTAACTGGGGCAATAAAAACAGGGATATCCTTAACCGGGGAGACATAAGCGGATATTTCACTTTTAATGATCAGCCAGTGATCAGGTCAGGCATAACAAAAGCCGATTTTATCATTAACGATTCCACTTTTATAGCCAGACAAGATGGGGATATTATTATTGATAGTACATCAATTTATATTAATAACCTTAAGATCAAAGGATTAAATCAGGAATTAACGGTCGCAGGCAAAGTATCTGAAGATGCTTCAGATTTGCTTTCCGTAAAATTCGAAAGCTTTGATATTTCAAATGCCGACCTTCTGCTTAATATTGACAACGTCGACTTTGACGGAATACTCAGCGGCACCCTTTCCGCGAACGATTTATACAAGACCAGGAAGCTTCAGGCTGATATGACCGTGAAGAATTTTGCTTTTAACAAGGAAATACTGGGGGATGCCAGGGTGAAAACCCGCTGGGATAATAACAGGTCAGGACTGGATATTGATGTCGGAATAATATACAAGGGTAACATCAGCACGCACACCCCGGTTTCGGTCAAAGGATTTATTTATACCGACGAGGAAGCTCCACAGAATTTTGACCTTGACATTACAACACTCAATTATAATCTGGCCACGCTTAATCCATTTCTGAAGGGATTTGCCTCAAACCTTAAGGGATATGCCAGTGGTGACCTGAAAATGGAAGGCACCTACAATCAGCCGGCTTTCTCCGGGATCCTGCAGCTCATGAGGACTCAGATGAAAATTGATTACCTGAATGTCACCTATTCTCTTGCTGACAAGGTTGAAGTTACCCCTAAGCTGATCAGTGCCACCAATGTGATGGTTTATGATTCACTCGGGAATACAGGTTTGCTTAACTTTAATCTAAGCCATAACTATTTCAGGGATATGGTCATGGATATGACAGTGATGGCCAATAACCTTGCAGGGCTGAATACAACTTCAAAACATAACGAACTCTTTTACGGAAGTGCCTTTGCTACCGGAAATGTCAGTATCAGGGGGCCGTTTAATGACCTCAGAATGAACATCCGGGTGAAATCTGACAAAGAAACCAACATTTACATCCCTATTAACCTGAATGTGGATGCAACCGAGAATGCATACATCAGGTTTGTAAATAATGAAGACGAGCATCTGAAGCCTGCGCTGTTTGAGCCGGTTACCTCCGGCGTTAACCTGGATATGTTTCTGAATGTGACAAAAGACGCCAATATTCAGCTCTTCCTGCCCGACAACATCGGAAATATAAAGGCAAATGGAAATGGACAGTTACAGATGGGCATTGATACGCGCGGAGACATCACTATGTTTGGCGATTACATCATTGAAAGCGGCACTTTTCTGTTTACACTTCAGAATATCCTCAACAGGGTATTTTCAATTGACCAGGGCAGCAAAATTTCCTTCAACGGGAGTCCTTATGAGGCTGACCTGAATGTGAAAGCCGTTTATAAATTACGCGCTTCCTTAAAAGGGATTCCTGAACTGGCGGCAATCCCCGAATATGCCAACCGTTCCATCCCGGTTGATTGCATCATCCATCTGAAAAACAACCTTTACAACCCGGATATCGGATTCAGTATCCGCCTGCCGGATGCAGAGGAATCGCTGCGGCAGAGTGTGTTTGCTGCTATCGATACCACCAATGAAGTAGGAATGACCCAGCAAATGGTTTCCCTTCTGCTGCTGAAATCATTCAGCTTTACC
>CAZDBX010000005.1:11900-34307 GCA_964503805.1 uncultured Lentimicrobium sp.
CCGGGAGTGTAGGGTCTTCTTCCATAGAAATGCTGACAAACCAACTGAGCAACATGCTTTCACAAATCAGCAAAGATGTGGATATAGGTGTAAACTATCGCACAGGAGATGCATTGTCATCAGAAGCCCTTGAAGTCGCCCTTTCGACGCATCTCTTCGATGACCGGGTAACCATTGACGGCAACCTTGGTGTAATGACCTCCGGAACCACCCAGAACACCAATAACATCATCGGAGATGTGGTTATTGATGTTAAAATAACGCGTGACGGACGCTTCAGGGTGAAAGCATATAATAAATCCAATAACCCATTTGAAATCAGTTCTTACAACGCGAACTACAAACAAGGGGTCGGCATTTATTACAGATACGAATTCGACCGGTTTTCAGAGCTATTCCGCCGTCAACGAAAAAAACAGCACACAACGGGTGATGATTCAAAATCATGAAGTATTCACTTATTTTTAGCGCAATTTTCTGATAAAACTTGTTTAAATATTCAGAGGCACTTTTTTGCCAATCTAAAAAACAGACCATGAAAACGCTTTTCGGTTCATTTACTGCAATGTTTCTGATAATTCAGATTCAAACGTATGCCCAGATTACCATAACCCGGAATGATATGCCTGTCGTTGGCGACACCATCCGGGTCAGCACAGCCACGAATCTTCCGGGCATTGATCCATCGCTCACCGGGCCGTCCTACACATGGGACTTTTCTTCGCTGGAGCCGGTAAGCCAAACGGTGGAAGAATATGTAAGCATCAATACCACACCATTTCTGTATCAGATCGTCTTTAACCAGAATGTGGCCAACCTGGCTTCTCCAGTCACCGATATAGATTTTGTACCAGGATTTGAAATAACGGATGCTTATGTCTATTACCGGGCTACTACCGGCAGTTATACCCGTCCCGGTTATGCCGCTACCATTCTGGGCATACCTGTACCCATGAAATTCGACCAGGCTGAGTTGTTGTATACTTTTCCGCTCCAATACAATTCACCTTCCGACTCCAGTAATTCAAACTACAGTCTTGGCTTTCCCGGCATGGGTTACTTCAGCATTGAAAGAAAACGGGTTAATCAGGTAGACGGATGGGGTACCGTAACCACCCCATATGGCACTTTTGAAGCATTACGCGTGAAATCCACGATTTATGAACGCGACAGTCTGTATCTGGATTCCATCCAAACCGGCTTCCCTTTAGTGAGAAATTACATTGAATATCAATGGCTTGGCAACGGCCATGCCATTCCACTGCTCACCATTACCCAGGAAGGCCCCATGATGACCGCCAGGTACAGGGATCATATCCAGAATTTCAACCCGCTGGTTATTATCGCACAGGATACCACCATTTGTAAAGGAGATTCTTTGACCCTGAACGTCAAAGTCAGCGGCGGTTTTCCTCCTTATACCTATCAATGGAGTACCGGCGATCAAACTGACTCAATCAGGGTTTCACCGGATGAATCAACCACCTATGTGGTATTGGTGACTGATTCGCAACAACAAACCGGGATTGGCACCATTGATCTTACCGTAATCCCTTTTGAGCATTTTACGCTTGGCGCTGACACCCTGATTTGTGCCGAGTCAAGCATTGGCTTTGATGCAGGGGATATTTATGGCTCGGTCCGATGGTATATTGATGGTGTGCTGGTCTCCGAAGCCGGTCAGTTTGTGCTCGATTCAACCGGTATCGGGCTGAATACCGTAACCCTCAGGGTTGAATATGAAACTGAAAACTGTTCGGGATCTGATGAAATCATTACAGGCTTTTATATTTGCGGCGGAATCTCAGAAAACGGAAATCAACCCATCAAACTTTATCCAAATCCGGCAACACAAACGATTTATCTCGACACCCAGGAATTCTCTGCTTCAGTCAGTTGTTCAATTGCGACTACTGATGGTAAAATCATCAGAAGCTATCCGGGTTTGCACAATCCGGGAAGAATTGAACTGGATGTCCGTTCAGTTAAGCCGGGCAACTACCTGATTCTGATATCTGACGCAGAGCGGAAAGGCGTTGCGAGATTTGTGAAACATTGATTGTTTCTCATTTTTTTACAATAGTTTTGAATAATCCCGGGCAATTGATGTTGTCCGGGATTATTTTGTACGCTTCTGCACAAAAACTATCCGGAATCGTACACCTTCACATCGAACCATTAGAAATTTCCAATATAAAGCACTGTATAACAATATATTATAGCCTATGGCACACTTTTAGCATAATGGAAGATACCAAACACCAGTCATCAAAAACTTACTGCCATGAAAACAAAATTGTGCGCCATATCATTCGTTATGCTGACCTTGCTGATGATCAATCCTGCAATGGCTGGCAATTCGTCAACTTTTCCTTTTAACGGATTAGACCTTTCAACCGGAACAGACACTGCGGGTTCACTGCCCTGGATATACCTCAATTTACCTCTGCCCGAACCGGAATCCTATGTGGACGATATCCCTTTCAATACCCTTAAAGTGAGCGCGGCATATTTTACTTCAGTGGTTGTGCGTCCTGAAACAGAGAACTCCGTCAACGACATTCCCTTCAGCACCGAAGCAATTGCATCCCGCTTTATACCGCTTGATGCCAGTGGTATAAAATACGATAATGAAGCCTACATCAATGATATTCCTTTTGACACAAAACGGATTGCCACAAGGATATTAAACTGTGAAAGATTCAGGCACACGGCCAGTCATCCTTAAGCCGTCATGAGCCAACGCATACGGCTGAAGCTCAGGCCCTCAGATGAGACCCATTTATAATTGACTTCATTCTGAATTTCAAGTAAAAAGAAGGGATTCGAATTAACTGAAACATAACTCGGAATACTACAGGGGCTGCCCGAAAGCAGCCCCTAACTATTTTTAAGGAGTTTGTTTATCCCAGAATGATCCCGATGATGGTAGCCGACAGCAGGGAGGCCAGCGTACCTCCGAGAAGCGCACGCATACCAAATTCCGACAGCAGTACCCTTTTACCCGGCGCCAGAGAGCCGATCCCTCCGATCTGAATGCCGATGGATGCAAAATTGGCAAATCCGCACAACATGTAGGTAGCCATAATGATACTCTTGGGGTTGGTCAACCGGGCAGTTTCTTTCAGGTCGGCAAGACTGACATAACCTATAAACTCAGTCATGATGACTTTCTCTCCGAGCAGCTGCCCCAGCATCAGAATATCGGATGAATTTACCCCGATCAGCCACATCAGCGGAGCAAACAAATAACCCAGTAACACCTGAAGCGATAACTCGCTGTACTGACCGTTTGTAGCTGATTCAATCATTGGATTCAGATGAAACCAACCTCCCAGCTTTATCAGGATAAAATTGGCGAAAGCGATAAATGCGATAAAAACAAGCAGCATGGCAGCCACATTTACAGCCAGTTTCAGCCCTTCAGTAGTTCCGTTCGAGATGGCATCGAGCACATTGCTTCCCACTTTGTCTTTGGTAATTTCAATGGTACTGTTGATGGGCTCTTTCTGTGGCACCAGAATCTTGGAGATAATAACCGCACCCGGCGCCGCCATCACGGATGCCGCGAGCAGATGCTTTGCAAACAGCAGCCGCTGCACAGGATCGGTACCGCCGAGGAAGCTTATGTAAGCCGCCAGCACGCCACCGGCCAGTGTTGCCATACCGCCGATCATAACCAGCAGGATTTCGGAGCGGTTCATCTTTTCGAGATAGGCTTTAATCATCAGCGGAGATTCCGTTTGCCCCAGGAAAATATTTCCGGCTACCGAAAGGCTTTCGGCCCCTGATAATTTCAGGGCTTTGGTCATCAGCCAGGCCAGCGCGTAAACAATCTTCTGGATTACGCCCATGTAAAAAAGCAGGCTGGTGAGGGCGGAGAAGAAAATAATCGTCGGAAGGACCTGGAAAGCAAAAATAAAACCGTAGGTATTGGCGTCCATAAGCCCTCCCAGCAGAAATTCACTCCCGGCTTTAGTAAAATCAAGTATCTTCACAAAAATCTGTCCTACAAATTCAAAGACCGCCCGCACAGGTGGCACATGCAAAATACTGAGCGCCAGGGTCACCTGGATCAGTAATCCAATTCCCACTATTTTCCAGGATACCACCCTGCGGTCTGTACTGAAAAGCCAGGCGACCGCTATCAGGGTAATCATTCCCAGCAGCCCGCGAAGCAGTCCGGTTAATGTAATTCCGTTGCCAGGCTCCACCACTTTCTGAACTGCAACAGCAGCAGCTTCTGCTTGCTGAACAACAACACTGTCAGCACCAACGAGGGTATCAGTTGGTAACGACTGGGCATTAATTATTGAAGCCGGCAGCATCACAGCTGCGACTAAAGCCAGTAATAATAATCTTTTGCGCATTTTGGAATGTCGTGTAGTTAATATAAGAAGTTGATGTTTATTTTCCGGGTTTTCTTCTGTTGATGATATCCCTGAGCTGGGAAGCACGCTCGTAATCTTCTTTTTCAATGGCTTCATTCATCATCTCCTCAAGCTCTTCAACAGTAAATTTATCGTAGTCATAACCTTCAGGCTGACTTCCGATTCCGCCGGTTGCCAGGTCATCAATATCCGGCTCCTCCTCTATTGAAACACCGGCTGCTGCCAGCACAGCTTCATACGTAAAGATGGGGCAATTAAAACGAACGGCCAGGGCTATGGCATCAGAAGTGCGGGAATCTATTTCTTTAATGCCGGATGCATCTTCACAAACCAGCGTACCATAAAATATACCCTGTGCAAATTTGCTGATAATCACTTCACGAAAGGTGATACCAAACGTATCGGCGAAATTTTTGAACAGATCATGTGTCAGTGGCCGGGGAATTTTTATCTGTTCGATGTGAAACAATATGGCCTGGGCTTCAAAACCATTGATCAGAATCGGCAGCCTTCTTTTCCCCTCTGTTTCTCCCAGTATCAGCGTGTAAGCCCCGCTCTGCGACTGGCTGTTGATCATTCCCAATAACTTCAGCGCAATCTTTTCCATCCTGCAATATTGGTTCGTTTTAGGCTGATAAAAATAGGAAATATAAGTTTTATTATACAATGGCCGCAAGAATAAAATAAACTTCCGGTGATTGTGGAATATCAGGATGTGATCTGAAAATAAATCCCTGAAAAAAAATCGGGCTGTCTGTCTATATGCAATCGATTGCGGAAATAACGGAAAATGAACCATTAAGCACGTTAAATTCATCTGCAAACTGGTCGAAAATGCCCTGCTTACAGCAACTTGCGTTAAAAAACATAATTCTGACTACCAATATTTAATATTTACTTCTCTATATTTGTAAAATAAAACCAATCCAACCAGCATTAACCAATACCATTTTATGAAGAAACTCTCCATTATACTGGCTTCCACCTTACTCCCGGTGTTTACCATGGCCAGTGAAGCAGATCTGCCAATTCCCGATCTCAGTAAAAGTTATTTCCAGAAATTCGGCATGGATGGCCATACATTGCTGGCCTGGGGTATATTCATCATCGCACTGGGGATGGGATTCGGGCTCTGGCAGTTTATGAAAATCAGAAAACTGCCGGCACACAAATCCATGCTTGCCGTTTCAGAAATCATATATCAAACCTGTAAGACCTACCTGCTTCAACAGGGGAAATTTCTAATCATACTTTTTGCCATCATCGGCGCCGCCATCTTCTATTACTTTTTTGGACTTAATCATATGGAATTCAGCAAGGTGATGCTGGTTTTGTTATGGTCGGTTCTGGGGATACTGGGCTCCTACAGCGTGGCCTGGTTTGGGATCAGGATCAACACCCTTGCCAACAGCCGCACATCGTTTGCTGCCCTGAAATCCAAACCCTGGAATGTGGTTTCTATTCCGCTTCAGGCAGGAATGAGCGTTGGCGTGCTGCTGATCACTGTTGAGCTGATCATGATGCTCATCATTCTGCTTTTTGTACCCGGCGAAAGTGCCGGTGCATGCTTTGTTGGATTCGCCATCGGTGAGTCACTTGGTGCATCTGCCCTGCGTATTGCCGGAGGGATTTTCACCAAAATCGCTGACATTGGTTCCGACCTGATGAAAATCGTGTTTGCCATTGGCGAAGACGACCCCCGGAATCCGGGCGTTATCGCTGACTGTGTAGGCGACAATGCGGGCGACAGCGTTGGCCCCACTGCCGACGGTTTCGAAACCTACGGCGTAACCGGTGTAGCCCTGATCTCATTTATTGTACTTGCCATGGGTATCGATTTTCAGAGCACCCTGATCGTTTGGATCTTTGCCATGCGCATCCTGATGGTCTTTACCTCCATTTTCTCTTATCAGATAAATCAGGCCTTTTCTGTTGCACGTTATGGTAACAAGAGCGACTTTGACTTTGAAGCGCCACTGACATCCCTTGTATGGATTACCTCAATTGTTTCAATAATCGTTACTTATATCGTAAGTTACCTGCTGATCGGGGATTTGAATGCCGGATCAGGGCTTTGGTGGAAACTGGCGTCTATCATCAGCTTCGGCACGCTGGCTGCTGCGATCATCCCTGAATTTACAAAAGCCTTTACCAGTTCAAAATCGCGTCATGTTAACGAAATCGTAATCGCATCCCGTGAAGGTGGTGCATCATTGACAATACTTTCAGGTATGGTTGCGGGGAATTTCAGCGCCTTCTGGAAAGGAATGGTAATTATGGGACTGATGGCAGGAGCATTCGCCATCTCCGGAATGGGGCTGGATCAGATCATGAACTATCCTGCTATTTTCTCTTTTGGCCTTGTTGCCTTCGGATTTCTCGGGATGGGCCCCGTTACCATTGCTGTTGACAGCTACGGACCGGTTACCGATAACGCACAATCTGTATTCGAACTTTCTCAGATTGAAAAAATTCAGGGCATCAGCAAGGAAATAAAGAATGATTTCGGATTTGAGCCTGATTTCAGCCAGGGAAAGCACTACCTCGAAGCCAACGATTCAGCCGGAAATACCTTTAAAGCCACTGCCAAACCTGTGCTGATAGGTACTGCAGTTATCGGTGCCACCACCATGATCTTTGCCATTATCCTGCTGCTTGATCAGCTTGGATTGCTTAAACTCAGCCTTACCGATGCGCCGGTTATCCTTGGATTCATCGCCGGAGGTGCAGTGGTTTTCTGGTTCTCCGGAGCTTCCATTCAGGCCGTTACCACAGGGGCCTACCGGGCGGTTGAGTTTATTAAAAGAAATATAAAACTTGATAAGGACGAAGCCGACATTGAAGACTCCAAAGCTGTGGTAAAGATTTGTACACAATATGCACAGTCGGGCATGTGGAATATTTTCGGGGTAATCTTCTCACTGACACTGGCCTTCGCTTTCTTCGATCCTAACTTCTTCGTAGCCTATCTGATCTCCATTGCCGTTTTCGGACTTTTCCAGGCGATGTATATGGCAAATGCAGGAGGATCGTGGGACAACGCCAAAAAAGTGGTTGAAGTGGACCTGAAAGAAAAGGGCACTCCTTTACACGAAGCTACCGTTGTCGGCGACACGGTTGGCGACCCTTATAAAGACACCTCATCCGTTGCCCTGAATCCCATCATTAAATTCTCAACCCTTTTCGGTTTGCTGGCTGTAGAAATCGCTGTTAAAATGAGTCAGCAGGCCAGAACCTCCGGCTTAACCGACTGGTCGCCCCTGATCGGTTTTATTTTCCTGTTGATCGGACTATTCTTCGTTTACCGCTCGTTCTACGGAATGCGTATTAAAAAATAGATCGTTGGCCCCCGTAAATTGAAAACCCGGTTAGTCAAAAGGCTAACCGGGTTTATTATTGAATCGTAATCTTTCCTATTTCTCGGGGAACTCAAGGTTGAGGGCCGACCTCCACCATGGATAGTAAAGTTTCTGAAGCTCATCAGTTTCAGGAAATTTATAGAAAATATAGCCTTCAGGTGCCCCCACAAAGAATCCGTTTTTTACGGTGCGGTAAAGCACATCGCCCTGATAGAACCTGTTTACGGTCTTTGTAGGCTTTTCATACCCCATATGAAGGCCGATCAGGCAATCGCGCAGGTGATCCTTGTTGGCATAAGGCAGGTTGCCAACCGGAGCGGTCAGCGGATCCTCGGCCAAACGGTTCAGTATCAGTTCAACAAAAACAATCTTTGGAAAATAAATCGGATTGTGCTGGTCAGTAACCCATTCAGTGAATTTGGGAGGAGAAAGTTTACTCACCACACGCGGAGTAACGGGACATAACTGCTGGTAAAGATGAAGTATCGGCTTCTCTTCGGGTACGTAATCCGAAGGAGTCAGTTCAAGCACCTTGCCATCGGCAGTGGTCAGGTAAAGGTTACGGAATGCGCTGAGCGGAATATTCTCAAGCACCCTGTAGGTAGAGAGATAGACAGAACGTTTGGGTTTACCGTCAACATGCGGAACACAACGCGTTTCAATGCTCCCCATATTAAAATAATCGCTTTTAAAATCAGGGTCGATCTCAAAAAACAACGCCTGGCCTGAGGTTCGTTTGTTGGTTCCCACGGCATAATATACGCCAAACTCTTCAGGAGGCAACATGGAAGAGATCAGTGCCTCCGGGGTCATCGACAGATAAAGGTAACGCTTGTAGCTCATAGTTATCTCAGATTTTGCAATACAAACCTAAGATTTTTTTGAATACAAATTACCATTACCGGAAAGATTCAACACTACCATCACAGAAATTGAATATTATTTAAGTAAACATGAATGCGTTGACCTTCTGTCTGTTGCCGTACCTGAAAAGTCACCGGGAATACCCAACTCTGCCGTGCTTCAATTATGATTATCACTTCCGGTGTAAAACCAGTCGCATGTCTTTCATAAATACACATTCACAAACTGATATATATTTGTTTATCAACATTATACAAGTTTAAAACTTTGCATTTGAAATTTTTCAGGGTATATGATAATCTTTATCTTTGCCGCAAATTTATGCAGCAATTTCTACCGTTTTCCAAAATATTCAACTCCATGTCAAAACTCACCAACAACTTTATCAACCGACATAACGGCCCCAGGGCAAATGAGATTGCCGGAATGCTTAAGACCATAGGCGCTTCGAGCCTCGACGCATTGATTGATGAAACCGTTCCATCCGCCATCCGATTGACGAAGCCATTGAATCTGCCGCCGGCACTGAATGAATATGAATATCTTACACACCTGAAAAATTTAGGGTCAAAAAACAAGCTGTTTAAATCATATATAGGTTTAGGCTACTACAACTCCATTACCCCGGGCGTTATTCAGCGCAACATTCTGGAGAACCCCGGATGGTATACTTCTTATACACCGTACCAGGCTGAAATTTCACAGGGACGGCTCGAAGCGCTGCTGATTTATCAGACCATGATCAGCGACCTTACCGGACTGCCGCTTGCCAACGCTTCCCTGCTCGATGAGGGCACCTCCGCGGCAGAAGCCATGATCATGCTGTACAATTCGCGTTCGCGCGAGGCAGTGAAAGCAGGCGCCAACCGCTTCTTTGTTTCAGACAGGCTCTTCCCCCAGACCATTGATATACTGGTTACCCGTGCTGAACCACTGGGCATTAAAGTGGAAACCGGAAACTGGCAGAACATCGGTTTTGACAGCACCTGGTTTGGTGCGATCGTACAATATCCTGACGAAGCAGGTGAAATCCACGATTACAGTTCATTTGTTGCCAAAGCTCATGAAAACGGCATTATGGTAGCCGTAGCAGCCGACCTGATGAGCCTTGCTTTGCTCACCCCTCCGGGTGAATGGGGAGCCGATGTAGTTGTAGGTTCCAACCAGCGGTTTGGCCTCCCTATGGGTTTCGGCGGTCCGCATGCCGGTTTTTTTGCCACCCGCGAGGAGTTCAAACGCAATATTCCCGGCCGCATCATTGGCGTTTCCGTTGATGCGCAAGGCAACCGCGCGCTACGCATGGCATTGCAGACGCGTGAGCAGCACATCAAACGCGAACGCGCCACCTCAAATATCTGTACCGCACAGGCATTGCTTGCCATTATGAGCGGAATGTATGCCGTATATCACGGTCCCCAGGGTATAAAACAGATAGCGGAAAGAATAAACATACTCACCGGCGTTCTGGCTACCGAAGTTTTAAAATACGGCTATACACAACTTAACAGCACCTATTTCGACACTGTAAGGATTCAGATTCCTGAAACGGTAAGAATGGCTGAATTCAGTAAACTTGCACTTGAAAATGAAGTGAATTTCAGGTACATCAGCGAAAGGGAAATTGGCATCAGCATTGATGAAACCACCAATCTCGAAGATGTTAACACACTGGTAAATATTTTTGCTTCAGCGGCCAAAAAACAGTTTAACGAATATATCTGCATTCCGGAGGAGTGCTGCCGTATAAAAACCATTCCGGATCAATTCAGAAGAAAATCAGCTTATCTGCAGGAAAAGGTTTTCAACAGCTATCACTCTGAAACGGGCATGATGCGTTTCATCAAAAAGCTGGAAGGGAAAGACCTTTCACTCAACCGTTCGATGATTCCGCTGGGGTCGTGCACCATGAAACTGAATGCAGCCGCTGAATTGTTCGCCCTCAGCTGGCCCGAATTCAACAGCCTGCACCCGTTCGTACCCGAGGAGCAGGTTGAAGGATACCACCTCATGATCCGCGATCTGGAGAAAGCGCTTTGCGAAATCACCGGTTTCTCTGCCATGTCGTTCCAGCCCAACTCAGGCGCTGCAGGTGAATATACCGGGCTGCTTGTAATCCGTGCTTACCATATCAGCCGCGGCGAAGGTCACCGCAATGTCTGCCTGATTCCGGCCTCCGCCCACGGCACCAATCCCGCCAGCGCTGCCATGGCCGGCATGACGGTGGTTGTGATTAAGACCGATCCGAACGGCAATATCGATCTCAGTGACCTTAAGGAAAAAGCAGAAAAATACAAAGATACCCTTTCGGCTTGTATGGTCACCTATCCATCCACACACGGCGTTTTTGAAGAAGGAATCCTGGATCTGATAGGCATCGTGCACGAAAACGGAGGACAGGTATACATGGACGGCGCCAATATGAACGCCCAGGTCGGACTGACAAGTCCGGGGCACATCGGTGCGGATGTCTGTCACCTCAACCTGCATAAAACCTTTGCCATCCCCCACGGCGGCGGTGGCCCCGGTGTTGGCCCAATCGGCGTTGCCCGACATCTGAAGCCATTCCTGCCAGGTCATGCGCTTGTTAAAACAGGCGGCGAAACGCCTATCACTGCAGTTGCCGCTGCTCCTTTCGGAAGCGCTTCCATCCTGCCCATTTCATACGGATACATTAAGCTGTTAGGCGGAGAAGGATTAACAGAAGCCACCAAACTCGCCATCCTGAATGCCAATTATCTGAAAGTAAGACTGGAAGAGCATTATAAGATCCTGTACACCGGCAAAAACGGCCGGGTAGCCCATGAAATGATCCTCGACTGCAATGAGTTCAGCAAAACCGCTGACCTTCAGGTGATTGATCTGGCCAAACGCCTGATGGACTATGGATTCCACGCCCCGACAGTGGCATTCCCCGTGCATGGCACCCTGATGGTTGAACCCACTGAAAGTGAACCGCTGGAAGAACTCGACCGCTTTGTTACCGCCATGATAGCTATCCGGAGAGAAATTGATGAAATTGTTGAAGGAAAAGCTGACCGCCTGGTGAATGTGATCAAAAAAGCACCCCACACCCTGTGCATGGTCACCACCGACAACTGGACACTTCCTTACTCCCGTGAAAAAGCCGCCTATCCGGCTCCATGTGATATCACCGATAAATACTGGCCCTCAGTCACCCGTATTGATGATGCGTACGGAGACCGCAACCTTGTTTGCACCTGCGCTCCGGTATCGGATTATGAAGAAAAAGCCGGGTAATTAACGGATATTTACGGTTTCCTTACAGGGACTGCTTGTTGAATAAAAGGCAGCAGACTTCAGAATAAAGTAAGATTCTTATGAAAAAGAGAGACCAAACCGCAAGAAATGGCCTCTCTTTTTATTGCCAAACCCTTTATAGTTTTCTCTAAAACTGCCTGAATGTTCAGGTTACAGGTCAGGCTCCCGGGTCATTTCGCCTGAAATATATGTACGTCTCTTTGTGGAAATGGGATGGAAACACCCTGTGCATCAAAGGTCTTCTTAACAAGTTCATTCATTTCAAAAAAAACATTCCAGTAGTCAGCCGAGTTCACCCAGGCGCGTGTAACAATATTTACTGAGCTATCGCCCAGCGATATAACACCTGTGAATGGAGCGGGATCCTGCAGAATCCTTTGATCGCGTTGCAATAAATCCAGGATCAGTTGTTTGGCTTTATCAATGTTGTCAGAATAACTGATACCAAATGTCCAGTCGACCCGGCGTAATGGAGAAGTGGAGAAATTGACCGCGGAACCGTTGCTCAGCGGACCGTTAGGAATAATGATGGTCTTTTTATCAGGCGTGTGCAGGATGGTATGGAATATCTGAATCTCCTGCACAGTCCCGGCGTAGTTCTGCGCTTCAATATAATCACCGACTTTGAAAGGTTTTAGAATGAGCAGCATTACACCACCTGCAAAATTCTGCAGGGTTCCCGAAAGAGCCATACCAAATGCAAGTCCGGCTGCACCCAACAGGGCAATAAACGACGTCATCTGAACACCGACCATCGAAACCACACTGATCAGTAACAATATCTTTAACGTTACCGATATAAGCTGCAACAGAAATTGCTGCAGGGTTTGCTCATAAGCACGTATTTCAAAAACTTTTTTCAACACGCGTTTCAACCTGCCGATCAGCCAGAGTCCGATAACCAGTGTGATCAATGCAAGCAGCAATTTGCCGCCATAAGTCATAATTAGTGAATACAATTCACCCGAAGAAGGTACAAGTTCAGTCAGTTTTTCCATAGTAATATTTGATTAAGCTGTTTTTGTTGATTAAATAACAGGCAACAGAAATTGGATAATGAAATAAATTGCAGCCCGGTGGATAATCGAAAAAATCCAGGGTGATAAACAATAAAGCTGAACGCTTCAGGGTCTGCATGTCACCAGCCTTGGAACAGATTAACTGTCACAATCTGCGAGATAACCCTGCAAAGATAGGGAATTTATTCATTAAGAGCAAATATTATAATCAACACATCGCTGATCTCTTTGGTTTTCTAATTGAATATCAATATATTGTCCAGCGTTTAATGAAATTTGAAATACATCAGTTTGCATATAAATGATAATTTGTATTTATCACTCATGACTATAATAATTTTGTTTTTCACCGGTCTTTAAAAAAATGAAACCCGGGTTAAACCGGGTCTCAACATTGATTCATAAATACTTATGATCTATCTGCCACTTTTACTTTTACCGGAAGGGGCCGGGCTTCTGCCTGTATTCCCCGATATTTCCTTTGAGGAGGAGCTTTTTGCCGGCCTGTCTATTGAAGCCGGGGCGGACTTTGAAGCGGAAGGTCTGCTCACGGCTTTTGAGTCAGATCTGCTGGCTTTGGGCGTTACAGCACTTCTTGCTGATCCTGAACGTGAAGTTCCAGAAGGGCTGACCTGTTTGGCAGAGCTCCGGCTGCTGCGCGAACCTACCTCTGGCTTTGAAGTGCGGGGAGCAACAACGATGCGTCCGGGCTGATCTTTCGCTTCAGGGCCAACCTCAGCGCGTTTTTCATTCTGGTTGCGCGGGGTGCCTACCTCCGGTTTTGAGGTGCGCGGAGCCACTGTGCTGCGGCCGGGTTGTTCCCTGGTTTCGCGGCCGGCCTCACTGCGTTTCTCATTCTGATAGCGGGGTGTACCGACTTCAGGTGATGAAGTACGCGCAGTTACCGAAGGACGGGCAGGTTCACCTTTTTTTTCCTGCCTGTTCACGCCGTTGTTTCCGGGATTGGCTGTACGTCCACCAGTGGTAACAGGTGCGGCGGATTTGCTCTTTACCTCGGTGTCTGGCTTCGATGTTCTCCCTGTGGAACTGCTGCCACGGGGTGATATTACCGGAGTTGAAGTACGGGCCGGGGTATCTGAACCAACCTGTGCATTGCGGCCGGGATTGTTTACGGCTGTTGCACCGGATCCGCGACCCGGGTTGCCATGTCTGCGCTGGTATTCTGCCGAGCCCTCACTGCGCAAGTCAGGCCGTGAGTAGGTGTAGTTGTATCTTCCTTCGTCCCTGTAGGAGCGTACTGTGGTTGAGTAAACCCTGTGACGATGATAGTAGTGATCGCGGTAGCGCGGGTACCTGTAATGGTCGCAGTAGCGGAAGTGGCTGTAGTAGTAGTTGTACCAGTGTGCATGGTAACCGTAGTAGTAATCCCAGTAGTAAGCTCTCCAGGGCCTCCAGTATGAAGGGTAGTAACCATAGTACCAGGGTGAGCGCCATCCGACATATACAGGTGCATAGATGTAGCGGATTACCGGCCAGCTGACGACTTCAACATAGGTAGTACGGTTGACAACAACTGTCTCAGTGCGAACCGGTTTTTGCGCTCCGGTGTACCCGGGATTTGGCGTTTCAGCATAGTATGGCTCGATGATGTAATTTTTCCCGTAAAGGTATTCATCCCCTATCATCTGCACTGTTACCTGACCGTACTTGTCTTTAAAAACTGTGATCACAGCTACGTCCTGGTTTTCCCTTTCATTGATGGCAACCTGAAGGACAATGGTGTGGTCATCACCATCTACATAATCAATCACCTTGATGTAGTCAATGTAGTTGTCACCATTCAGGTCAAGGTTATTGATTTTGGAATCCTCGCTGTTAAGGCTTCTTTCAAAGCCTTCGAGTGTTTCTGATTCCTGGAAGATTTTCATCACGGCGTAAAGGTTCAGGTTATCGCCGGGGAGGTTCAACCGTTCAGGCCTGATATCACTGGCTGTTGCAGTAATGCCGAGGGAGAGCAGTGCGATCGTGAAGTAGTTTCTGAGCGTTTTCATGGCTTTGTGTTTTAGGGGCATTGCTACCCGGAATTAATTACCCTGCTACAAGCAAACAGTATACCAAAAATTAAAGAGAATTTTTCTTTTAATAATCAATTCACTGTTAAATTACTGATTTACTGTATTTTTAATAGTATTAAATAAATTATTTTAAAAACTAATCCTGGAAGAATCAAGATATATAATCCTGAAAAGTTGCTTTTAGAACACGAACTTTTATCTGAAAAAGAGAATTTCCACGCCTGGGAAGACTTTTGATTAACCCGGGAAATCATATGATACCCCTTCAATTAACTGGCAGAAGGCTTTAATTTTGATACATTTGCCTGGGATACAAGCATAAACCCCGAAAACAAGCATGAAACGAATCACGACCATCTGCCTGTCAGCAATAATTGCTTCAGCCCTGCTGATCACAAATTCCTGCAGGGAGCAATCCTCATTTTATATTAAATCCGTGACCTTTCCTGTGGACGCAACACCGCAACAGAAGGCTAACCTGGCCGCCCGGGTTGTGCCAACGCCGCAACAACTTGCCTGGCAACAGATGGAATTAACGGCTTTTATTCACTTCGGCATCAACACCTTTACCGGCCGCGAATGGGGCGACGGTACCGAATCACCGGCCCTGTTTAATCCGGAAGCATTTGATGCCCGGCAATGGGTCAGGGTACTGCAGGAGGGCGGAATGAAAATGCTGATCCTCACCGCAAAACATCACGACGGATTCTGCCTTTGGCCCACCGCTACTACCGGACATTCTGTCGCCGCTTCACCCTGGCATGAAGGAAAAGGGGATGTGGTAAAGGAGGTAAAAGATGCCTGTGATGCCATGGGAATGAAGTTTGGGGTTTACCTCTCGCCCTGGGACAGGAATGCCCCCTCCTATGGTGACTCTCCGCGATACAATGAAATGTTCCGGCAACAGCTGACTGAACTCCTCACCAATTACGGCCGGATAGACGAAGTCTGGTTCGACGGCGCCTGCGGTGAAGGGCCCAATGGCAAACGACAGGAATACGACTGGGCATCGTATTATGCTGTAATCAGCAGGCTACAGCCTGATGCTGTAACGGCCATCAAGGGCGAAGATGTGCGTTGGGTGGGCACTGAAACAGGTTATGGCAGGCCCACAGAGTGGAGCGTAACGGCCTTTGCCCCGGGCGGTCGGCCTGAAATGGCAGCGATCAACAACCAGCTGGGATTAAATGAGATGAGCGCAGACCTCGGAAGCCGGGAACTCCTGGCCAAAGCCGGAAGCGCTTTCTGGTATCCGGCCGAAGTTGACGTCTCCATCCGCCCCGGATGGTTCTGGCATGAAGAGGAAAACAATCAGGTAAAATCACTTGAAAAACTTGCTGACATCTATTTCAATTCTGTCGGCATGAATGCAGTGTTACTCCTGAACGTTCCTCCGGATACCCGGGGACTGATACACGAATCGGATGCCGCACGGCTGAAAGAGTTCGGCCAATGGACCGGTAATACTTTCAATTCAAATCTGCTGACAGGGTCAAAAGCCCGCAAAAGAAAACATGCCGCCGCAACAGACGGAAATCCTGATACCAGCTGGGAAACAGGCCGCTTGCCGGAAATCGCCGAATTCAGCCTGAAACAGCCTGTGCGGTTTGATGTAATTGAGTTAAAGGAAGACATCCGCAAAGGACAAAGGGTGGAAGCTTTCCGCGTGGAGTCCTCTGTTCAGGGCGAATGGCAGGAAATTGCTTCAGGCACAACCATTGGCTACAAGAGATTGCTGAAAATCAATCCGGTTGAAACAGACAGAATACGTATTATCGTGTCTGAATCACGCGAAAAAGCTAACATTGCCGAAGCCGGCCTTTATCTGTCTGCCAATTCCAGCCGGAAGATTTTTTAATTTTTTCTTATCTTAAAAATAGACGGAAACCGGCAACTCCTGAAGCAGGAATCCCTGTATATCGCAAAATCCGTTATTTTTGAATTGATTACCACCCCATCCAAAAATGTAAAATATTGATATGAGGTCATATATGCTTTTCAAAATAAAACATCCGGCCTGGATATTGTCAGCAGCATTTTTCCTCTCCGGACTTCATTTAACCGTTGCACAACAGCAGGTTTCGCCCGCTTTCAGCACTGCGGGTTTTTATACCATGCGAGAAACAGGCAGGGAGGTATTTTCCATGAATCCGGTCTGGCGATTTTACAGGGGCGATGCAGCAGGCGCCCACCAGCCTGAATTTCCCGATTCATCCTGGCAGGTTGTACATCTTCCGCACGGCATTGAGGTGCTGCCTGAAGAAGCGAGCGGGGGTGTCAATTATCAGGGTGTTGTCTGGTACCGAAAGCATTTTAAAGTGCCCGAAGGACTTGAGGCAAAGAAATTGTTCCTGCACTTTGAGGCCATTATGGGCAAATCCGTTATCTGGCTGAACGGGCAACGGCTCAACAGTCACTACGGTGGTTTCCTTCCGGCGGTTATAGATATAACTGAGTTTGTGAACCATGATGGCAATAATGTAATTGCAGTAAAAGCCGATAACTCCGACGATCCGGAATATCCGCCCGGAAAGCCTCAGGATATGCTGGATTTCTGTTATTTCGGGGGCATTTACCGCGATTGCTGGCTGATTGCGCACAATAAAACATATATTACCGATCCCAATTATGCCGGTATAGAAGCCGGAGGCGGGCTGTTCATCAGTTTTGGACAGATATCGGAACAGAGGGCCGAAGTACTGCTGCAGTTGCATATTAAGAATGAGCTTCGGCAACGGTTCAGTGGTAAGGCGGTTTTCAGGTTAAAAACCGGCGATGGACAAACAGTGGGACAATCGGTCAAACAATTGGGCATTTCCCCGGGAAAAGAGCAAACAGTATCCGGAAGGATTGAGGTAACCAACCCTGCCCTTTGGTCACCCGAGACACCAAACCTTTATAGTCTTGAGGTTTTGATTCTGGACGCACATGACAGTCCGGTGGATGGTTATATGCGAAGAACCGGTATCCGCAGCATTGAATTCAGGGGCAGCGACGGGCTGTGGCTGAACGGAAAGCCTTATCCGCAGCCGCTGATCGGCGCCAACCGCCACCAGGATTTCGCGCTGATCGGCAATGCTTTGCCCAATTCAGTTCATTGGAGGGATGCAAAAAAGCTCCGTGATGCCGGGCTGAAGGTGGTCCGTAATGCCCACTATCCGCAGGATCCGGCCTTTATGGACGCCTGCGACGAACTGGGCCTGTTCGTCATTGTTAACACGCCCGGCTGGCAGTTCTGGAATGAAAATCCTGTATTTGAAGAGCGCATCTACCAAAATATCAGGGACATGGTCAGGCGCGACCGAAACCACCCCTGTGTGCTGATGTGGGAGCCGGTACTGAATGAAACCTGGTATCCTGAACACTTTGCCCGGAACACCCGGGATATTGTATTGGCAGAATACCCTTTCCGCTATTGTTACACGGTATGTGATGCCGAGGCCCGGGGCAATGAATACTTTCCGGTGCTTTATGCGCACCCGCGTGATGGCGATACCGACCGGGCACTCAAACATACTGATCCGTCGAAAACATACTTCACACGCGAATGGGGCGACAATGTAGATGACTGGAATTCGCACAACTCGCCCAGCCGGGTGCACCGAAGCTGGGGCGAATCGGCCATGCTGACGCAGGCGCAGCATTATGCGCACCCGCCATACACGTATACCAGCCTGAACACACTTTATCAGACCGGGCGGCAACATGTGGGTGGATGCCTCTGGCACCCTTTCGACCATAACAGGGGTTACCATCCCGATCCGTTTTACGGTGGCATTATGGACGCTTTCAGGCAGCCCAAGGCATCGTATCACCTTTTCAGATCGCAGCAAAACCCGGCTGAAAGCGGCCCGGTGGTTTATATTGCCCATGAAATGACACCGTTTTCACCGGATGATATTACTGTTTACAGCAATTGCGAAGCAGTCAGGCTCACCATTGGCGCAACCGGTCAGGTGCTTGAACAAAGCCGCAAAGAGAAATCAGCCGGGCTGCCCTACCCGCCTTTTGTTTTCAAAGAAAGTTACCGTTTTATGGATGATAAAGTGCTGGCTATGGACAATCAGCATGAAAAAGTTTACCTGCAGGCTGAAGGAATCATTGACGGCAAAGTGGTTGCTACCCAACATAAATCACCTGCCCGCAGGCCTTCCAGACTGCTGCTACGGGCCGATAACGAAAACATGCCGATGCTAGCCGGGGGCTCTGATTGCGTAACCGTGATTGCTTTCGTAGCCGATGATTACGGAAATATCAAACGGCTTAACAATGAGCATATCCTTTTCGAAATTGCCGGCGAGGGAAGCCTTATCGGCAACAGTCAGACCGGCATCAATCCGGCTAAAGTGAACTGGGGGACTGCCGCTGCGCTGGTCCGCTCCGGACTGAACCCCGGAACTATCATCGTAAAGGCTTCCGTGATTCCGTCAGGCGGCCACAAACCATTGAGCGCCATCCTGGAGATCAAAACCTGTGAACCTGATCATGAGTTGGTTTTCGACCAACGAACCGCAGGAATGCAAAAATCACGGCAGGATCCGGTTAAAAGCAACATTGACGGGACCCGGGATGAACTGAAGCTTGAAAACGAAAGACTGCGCCGGGAACTTAACCTGCTAAAACTTAAAGAGGTGGAACGGCAGCAGAAAGAATTCGGGGAAACGCCGCAATAAAAATGCAACGCACCCACAAAACGCAGGACATGAGTCATCTGAAGCAGCCTTTATTTTTCTTTTTGCTTTCAGCAATTGCTTTCGCGAATGGTTTTGCTGTCCATGGCCAGAACCCGCTCAGGCTTTGGTATCAGGAGCCGGCCAGCAGCTGGATGCGAGAGGCGCTGCCATCAGGCAACGGGTACATGGGTGTAATGATTTTCGGAAGTCCGGATAAGGAACACATACAATTTTCGGAGGGTTCACTCTGGGCCGGCGGTCCCGGATCGGGCGACCGGTACAACTTTGGACTTCCGGAAAATGCTTCCGGTGCTCTTGATACCGTCAGAAAACTGCTTGAACAGGGACTGACGGCTGAGGCAGAAGACCATATGCGCAAACATCTCACAGGAGAAATACACTCCCGTCCGGATCTAAGCTTCGGCGATTACGGTGCACAACAGGCCATGGGTGATATTTACGTTGAAACGGGGCATAGCGCTGCGCCGGGGACCTACATCAGGGAGCTGAACCTGGAAGACGGCCGCATCCGTATTCGCTACCGCGACGGGGAAACCAGGCATCTGCGTACCATCTTTGGCTGTTATCCGGCAAGGGCGATGGTTTACCGCTTCGAAAACGACCGGCCGGGAGGCTGCTATTACCGGATCAGCCATAGATCTCCGCATCCGCCCGACAGTCTGATGTTCCGTGATCAGACGCTGATGCACTACGGACATGTAAACGACAACGGACTGGCTTTTCTGAGTTCGATTACCATAGAAACCGATGGTATTGTGACGTACCGGGAAGGGATGACCGGAGTTGCTGATGCTACATTCCTGGTTTTAAAGCACACGGCGCATACGGCTTACAAAAACAAGTATCCGGAATATCGTAATCCGGAATGGGAGAAAGATGCCCTTGCCGGGATAGAATCCCTGCAAAAGACGGACTATGCAATGCTTGAACACATACAGAAGGAGGGTTATCAGCGTCTTTTCAGCAGGGTTTCCCTGAATATTCAAGGTCCTTCGTACGATACGATTCCGACAGACAGGAGGCTTGAAGCCCATGCCGGGGGACAGACAGATCCTCAGCTTGAGGTTCTGATGTTTCAGTATGCACGCTACCTGATGATATCGGCATCCCGGAAAGGAGCCATGCCAATGCACCTGCAGGGGAAGTGGAACAACAGCACAGATCCGCCCTGGGCATGCGATTACCACACCAACATCAACCTGCAAATGTTATACTGGCCGGCGGATGTGACCAACCTTCAGGAATGCAATGTGCCGTTGTTTGACTACCTGCGGCAGCTGGTTATTCCCGGATCGCATACCGCCGCAAATTTTTACGGATGCAGGGGATGGGTAGTGCACACCATGAACAATGCATTTGGATACACTGCTCCAGGCTGGGATCTGCCCTGGGGACATTTTCCGGCAGGGGCAGCCTGGCTTACGAAACATATGTATGATTATTTTGAGTTTACGGGAGATACTGCCTTTTTGAGGCAAACCGCGCTTCCGCTGATGAAAGAAGCGGCGCTCTTCTGGATGGATTACCTGAAGCCGGGACCGGAGGGCTTTCTGGTATCCTCCCCCTCCTATTCACCGGAACACGGGGGCATTTCGCGGGGGGCATCCATGGACCACCAGATCGTCCGCGATCTGTTCAATAACATCCTGAAAGCCTGCCGGGTGCTGAATATCGATCAGCATGAAACCGAACCCTTCCGCAAAATCCGCGACAGCATTGCTCCGCTGCAAATCGGACGATGGGGGCAACTTCAGGAATGGCTGGAAGATACTGACGATCCGGAAAGCAGACACCGGCACGTTTCACACCTTTTTGCACTTTATCCGGGTAGTGAAATCAGTTTAAAAGGAACACCACAACTGGCAGAGGCCGCCCTGACAAGCCTGAGAGCCAGGGGAAACGACGGCACAGGATGGTCGCTCGCCTGGAAGATTAACCTCTATGCCCGGCTTCAGCAGGCCGATACCGCCCACAGGCTGATCCGGAAAATCCTGACACCTGTTAAGGAAGAATCGGTGCAAATGGACAAAGGCGGCACTTATTCCAACCTGCTGTGCGCCCATCCCCCCTTTCAGCTTGACGGGAATATGGGATTGGCAGCAGGAATCGCTGAAATGCTTCTGCAAAGTCATGAAGGAGCAATCCGCTTACTCCCTGCCCTGCCTGCAGCCTGGTCCTCGGGAAGCGTATCGGGGCTGAAAGCCCGGGGCAACCTTACAGTTGATATGCAGTGGCAGGATGGCCGGATAACGGAATTCACCATCCATGGTACTCCCGGACAATCAGTCATGGTTTCTTCAGGTAAAGATATCATACAGTTTCAACTGCCTGCAAATGGTGTCATAAGATCAGCTTCCAACCATTAAGAAATGCTTTTATTAACAAAATATTACTCTGAAAACAGGATTTTTTCAGGCTTAAATCCGTGTCACCTCCCATCAAAAGCTGATTTACCGGACTTGCAGGCCCCACAGAATTGCCCTATGTTTGCCTGACAAATCAATATAAGCCGATATGCGTGCAGACCGTCTCCTGTACGAATTTTTAAAACCGGTTCTGATCGCTTTTTGCCTGATCATCACTGTTTCAACAGGATGGAAAAGCGTTCCTGCTGCTTTCGCAGCAGATACCAGGGTAACTGCAACAATGACCCTAAAGAAAGTTCCCATTTTTATTAACAGAAACAACCCCGGCATCATTACCCTTGAGGTAAACAACAGCGCGGACGAAAACAACCTGAAGTCCATAAAAATCAACTACTCCCG
>CAZDBX010000005.1:34407-36616 GCA_964503805.1 uncultured Lentimicrobium sp.
CTTTTCGGAAACCGGGAAAATGCGGATACCTTCAGGAACCACGTTCAGGTATCGCCCGGCGCTGGTGCTCAGGGGCGCCGGACAGGACAATGTGCATACCTGGCGAATCCCGGGATTGATCACCACGAATGCCGGCACCCTGATCGCCATCTACGATATCCGTCACAACAACAGCAAAGACCTTCAGGAAAACATCGACATCGGCATGAGCTGCAGTACAGATGGTGGACAATCCTGGGAGCCCATGAAAGTGATTATGGATATGGGAGAATGGGGCGGCAGGCCGGAGCGGCTCAACGGCACCGGCGATCCCTGCATACTTTACGACCATTTTACCGGAACCTTATGGGTCGCCGCCCTCTGGATGAGCGGTTCGCACCACGAAAAGATGCTCTGGCGGGACTCAAAACCCGGAATGACGCCCGAAGAAACCGGGCAGTTCATCCTGGTAAAGAGCACCGACGACGGAATCAGCTGGAGTACGCCGGAAAATATCACATCCCAGATCAAGGACCCTTCCTGGCAGCTGCTGCTGGCCGGTCCGGGGAGAGGACTTACGCTCAGCGACGGCACGCTGGTATTTCCGGCGCAATACAAATCCGATCTGGGCGTCCAGGCCCTGGATGGCGGACAGTACACCTGCCAGTCGACCATTGTTTACAGCACCGACAAGGGAAAAACCTGGCAGATTGGCACAGGTGCAAAGCCGAATACAACAGAGGCGCAGGCCATTGAACTGAGCGACGGAAGCATTATGCTGAACATGCGCGACGACCTCAACCGCGCGTTAAAAGATGAGGGAAACGGCCGGGCGGTAGCCATAAGCCGCGATCTTGGAAAAAACTGGGAGCTTCACCCCTCTTCGAATCACGCGCTGACCGAGCCCAACTGCATGGCCAGCCTGATTTCGGCGAGTATCAAAGCCGGTCGTAGAACCATCCCGGTATTGTTTTTCTCCAACCCGTCGCATGCTTCCGAACGTAAAAACATGACCATCAAGGCAAGTACGGATGAAGGAAAGAACTGGTCTGCTGAAAACCAGATTCTGCTGAATGAAGAAGCCGGGTTTGGCTACTCATGCCTGACAATCACGAAAGACAAGTGCCTGGGCATACTCTATGAGGGGGACAGGGAGTTATTCTTTCAGAAGATACCTGTAACTGAATTCAATATCAAATAGTATCAGGATAAAGGAATGCTGCCTGATTAACGGACTAACCACCCCTTAGCAGGATTATTTACTTATATCAGCAAACAAATATTGACCATCACCGGTCATTGTAAGTTCCCCGTAAGAAGAATTCTTATAATCAGCAGCATAAACTGAAAAATTTCTTCGGATTTATTTTCCATCTATACTACTTTTTGTTAAAGTATTGTTAAACAGTCAAATCAGAAAAACAAGCCAAACCTCCGGCAGGTTTAGACGTAATTCCGGTGAACGCCGGAACCACCTAAACCCCGAAGAATCATGGCAAAAAAAATCACGAAAGCAGCCGGCAGCAAGATAAAACTGTCGGGCAAAATACAGCCGGTTGCCAGGCCGGTGCTGAAGAAAGTCAGTTTTAAATTTAAGATTAAAGCTTCACCGGTTGTTTTCAGCCGTAAGGTCAAACTTAAATCCGCTGATGTCATCGATCTGAAGGTCATTCGCAATCCGGGCCAGTTCACCCGAATCGTTCCGTTAAATGGCGCCTCCGGCAGCAGTGACAATAACTGGAATTGCGCCATTCAGCGATGGTCAGCCGATGTGATACGCCCTGAGCCGGTTGTACTTAACACCAAAATAGATGAGATTTATCCGGGAGCCATTTTTGCTTACGAGTCAATTGATAACGGCACCTATAAACGACTGCCTTACCAGCGTAAACCGCTTACCGTGCTGATCAACCGCAACCAGGCGTCGGTAGCCACTGTATCGGTCAATAATCCCTCAGCGGCGTCCATCGCTCAGGCAATCAGCAATATCAGGGGGAGTCTGAAAGGAGGCGGCGCGGCAGTCACATTCGGAGAAAGCTTTGAAGTGCTGAGCGAAGAAGACCTCTTTATGCGCACCGGTGGCAGCGGCTATTATCTCGGATTCGGCGGAAATCACAGTATAGATTTTACGAGTAACAGCAAAAGCCACCGTTTTTATATCAAACTTTATCAGGAATACTACTCCATTTTAATTGATGACACGCACAACGAGCCTTCCGATTTCTTCGTG
>CAZDBX010000006.1:0-35800 GCA_964503805.1 uncultured Lentimicrobium sp.
TGAGTGAAGCTTACGACAGACGAATCCTCGATCTGGCTGCTGATATTGCCAGCCGTGCAGGTGTACCTTTCCGCACAGGGGTTTACGCTGCTGTAACCGGACCTACTTTTGAAACACCTGCAGAATATCGTTACATCCATATTCTGGGTGCCGATGCAGTCGGCATGTCTACCGTACCGGAAGTTATCGTGGCCAGGCATATGGACCTTCCCGTCTTTGCCGTTTCAGTGATCTCAGACCTCGGCGTACCCGGCAAAATCGTGGAAGTGTCGCACCAGATCGTAATCGATGCAGCCAGCAAAGCCGAACCCAGGATGACCCGCATCATCAGCGATTTGCTAAAAGAAATCAGCTTCTGAGCTTCCGGGTAATTAAGAAAGATAATCCATACTTCAGATCCTATCAGCAAAAGTCATGAAAGCCCTGCTGAAATTTCTGCTTTGCTGCCTGGCCCCGGCCTTACTTTTTTTTGGCTGTAAACATAATAGCGACCCCGGCACCACCCTGCTGTCCGGACGGATTACCTTTACCGCAGACGACAGGGTCAGCCTTTACTTTATCGATACCACAGGTATCGCGCCCGTTGACTCGGTCAGACCCAAAAAAAACGGCTGGTTTACCTTCCGCTTCATCCCTGAAGAAGCCGGATTCTACTATCTGAAGGCTGGAAAAAGACAAACAGGAATCCTGGTATTGCATCCGGGCGATTCTGTTGATGTAACCATAACAGATAAAGGAACAAGCCACATCACTGGAGGCCGGGAAGCCGGACACTATGGCATTTTTTCGGCAAAAGTACAGTCCGCCCTCGGAAGCATGGATTCTCTGGCATTGCTCATTCAGCAAAGCCGTCACAGCAGGGATTTCCTGCAGGTGAAAAAACAGGCCGATTCCGCTTATGCTTTGATTTTCAGCAATCTGAGATCTGAAGCTGTCAGATTTCTCAAGGACCATCCGGCTTATCTGTCGCAACTGCTGGTTATCAACGGCAAACTCAGGCAGACAGCCCTTTTTGAAGCGTATTCCGATGCCGAATGGTTTCTTTATACCGATTCAACGCTCCAGGGTCATTTTCCGGCAAACCGGCATGTAATCAATCACCACAAAAGGGTTGCGGAATTAAAAGCTGTTCTTTCCGGGGAAGAAAAAGCGCGTGAGGTACTCAAAGCCGGGCAAAAAGCACCGCCAATCAGCCTGCCCAACACGGGCGGAAAAATGGTTACGCCGGCCGATGGAGTGAATGCTTTTACCCTGCTGTATTTCTGGGCACCGTCGGATGCCCTTAGCCGCAAGGCCGGCCAGGAGCTGAAAAACCTTTATGAAAAGTATCGTGAGCGGGGACTGATGGTGTATGCCGTCAGCCTTGATCCGTCAACAGAAAGGTGGAAGACAACCGTGACGCTGGATAAACTCTGGTGGACCAATGTCAATGACACCCTCGGATTCAGATCGGCCGTTGCTGAAGATTACCTGATAAAGAAACTGCCTGTTTATGTGCTGCTCGACCGTGAACAAAGAATTCTTGACCGGTTTCTTTCACTGCAGGCTTTGGAAAATTACCTCCAAAAATTACTTCCGGATCAATCCGGATAAATTTTACCTGCCGGATTCCGGATGTTTTTTTGTAGGTTTGGAAATCGTAAAATACAAACATTTTGAAGATCTATTTTGCTTCTGATTTCCATCTCGGGATTCCCGATAATAATTCAAGCCTGATACGCGAAAAGCTGCTGGTGCAGTGGCTGGAACTGATCAGGAAGGATGCCTCGGAAATTTTTCTGATGGGGGATATTTTCGATTTCTGGTTCGAATATCACACGGTTATTCCGAAAGGGTTTGCCCGCCTGTTTGGCAAACTTGCTGATATTACCGACCAGGGAATTCCCGTATACCTCTTCAGGGGAAATCATGATATCTGGGCTTTTGATTATTTTGAAAAAGAACTTGGGATCAGTCTGCAGCGCGAAGCGGTTATCAGGGAATGGAACGGGAAACGATTCTTCCTCTCCCATGGCGACGGTCTGGGCCCGGGAGACTCCGGCTATAAATTCCTGAAAAAAGTCTTTGAATTCAGGCCCAATCAATGGTTGTTCAACTGGCTGCATCCCGATATCGGCACCAGGATGGCGCTCTATTTCTCACGGAAAAGCAGGTATGCCAACGAATTGCGCGATCAGAAAGAGATCAGGAAATCCGGGAAGATTGATGTTTCCAAGGAGCGTCTTTATGCTTTTGCCAGTGATTATCTGAAATCAGATCCGGACATTGATTACTTTATTTTCGGTCACCGTCACATTGCCGTTGACCTGCCACTAAGCGGGAAAAGCAGGTTTATCAACCTTGGCGACTGGGTCAGCAATTATACCTATGCCGTTTTCGACGGACGGGAGCTCAGTTTAATGACCTTCAGGGATGGCTTGCCTGCAGCATTGCCGCCTGCTGAATAAAAGAACGGAATATGCTATTTTCAAGTATCGACATAGGATCAAATGCGGTAAGGCTATTATTCGCCAATGTTTTCGACAGCAAGGCCGGTCCTGTTACCGAGAAAGCCTCTCTGATCAGGATCCCGTTGCGGCTCGGTTTTGATGTTTTTAACGGTGGCAGTATCTCCCGGCAGCGGGCCGATGACCTGGTAAAGACCATGCTTGCATTCAAACTGCTCATCGATGTATATCAGCCGGTGGGATACCGCGCTGCAGCCACTTCTGCCATGCGCGAGGCCGCCAACAACGAACTGATCCTTGACAGGGTTAAGCGTGAAACAGGGCTTGAAATAGGCATGATCGACGGGATTGAAGAAGCCAACATCATCAGTTCACTGAGCAATATTTTTGTCAATAAAAACTTCAATAAAACGCTGTATATCGACGTTGGGGGCGGATCCACGGAATTGTCGGTGCTTGAAGGAAAGCGGTTCATCACCTCAAATTCATTCAAGATAGGCACCATCCGGCTGCTGGCCGATAAGGTGGAGGACGCCGAATGGGAAAATCTGCGCAGGTGGCTGCAGCAATTCAGGGCTGATTTCGGCCAGATGAACTGCATTGGCTCCGGCGGGAACATCAACAAAATCACTAAACTATACGGCCACGCGCTTAACAACATCATCACCTTCGATCAGCTTGTTTTTGCCTACAAGCAACTCAACAACATGGCCCTGGCAGCGCGTATTGAAAAAATGGGGCTGAGGCCCGACCGCGCTGATGTAATTGTTCCGGCTGCCAGGATTTTTGTCCGCATCCTGAAATGGACCGGCATCGGCACCGTGATAGCCCCAAAAATCGGGCTTGCCGACGGGCTGGTGCTGCTTCAGTACAAAGAAATGAAAGAGAAGGGGCTGATCTGACCTTTCTGTTTACCGCTTGGCAAGGATATTCTCCCTTTAGCTCATCGTTGAATAATATTCAACTTAATTCATTTTCCTCTGCTGACCAAAACCAAAGAATACAATTGGAAGAGGCTTTCATATCGCAGGGGTTAGTTATCTTTGCGGCAAATTTCAACGGTCCTTTCATGATCACTTTTGAAGAAGCACTTTCTATTATTAATAATACGAGGGTTTCATGCGCAACCGAAAAGGTGAGGCTTGAAACTTCCGCCGGAAGGATATTGGCGGAGGACATTTACTCGGATGTTGAAATGCCTCCTTTCGACAAGGCCGCTGTCGACGGCTTTGCCTGTCGCCGGGCCGACCTGCAAGGACTTCTCGAGGTGATTGAGGTTATCCCTGCAGGAAAACAGCCTGAAAAAGCGGTCACTGCCGGAAAATGTTCCAGAATCATGACAGGGGCCATGGTGCCGGAAGGCGCTGACACCGTCATCATGGTGGAGCATACTGAGGAAACAGAAGATGGAAGCGTACGTTTCCTGAAAGAAAAGACTTCTGCCAACATAGCTTACAGGGCGGAAGATGTAAAACAGGGACAGCAGGTACTGAACAAGGGGACCCTACTGAAGCCTCAACACATTGCCATACTTGCAGCCGTCGGCATTCCGGAGCCGCTTGTTTTCCGGAAGCCGGTCATCGGGATCATTTCAACCGGAGATGAACTGACGGAACCAGGCAATAATCCCCGTACCGGTCAGATCAGAAACAGCAACGCCTGGCAACTGATGGCGCAGGCAGACCAACTGGGCCTCAGAACGATTTATACCGGCATTGCCGCTGATACCCCTGAAAGCGTGAAAAAACATATCAGCGAGGCATTTGACAAGAGTGATATCGTGCTGTTAACAGGTGGCGTGTCCATGGGAGATTTCGACCATGTACCGGAGGTAATGCAGGAAATCGGAGTGAAAATCCTGTTTAAAAGCATCGCCGTGCAACCGGGAAGACCAACCGTATTTGGCATCAGAGAGGATAAATTCATTTTCGGGCTCCCGGGCAATCCGGTTTCTTCATTTGTCCAGTTTGAACTCCTGGTCAAACAACTGGTTTACCGCATTATGGGTCATCATTTCAAACCTGCCGTGCTTAAGCTGCCAATGGCCGCTGATTATTCCCGGAAAAAAGCGGAACGCAAATCATTCATACCTGTAAGGATCAATGCTGAGGGGCTGATTGAACCACTCGAATATCACGGATCGGCGCATATTCATGCTTATGAGGAGGCCAATGGCCTGATGGCTGTTGAAATAGGGGAAGCACAAATTGCGAAAGGAGAAATGAGGAATGTTCGACAACTATAACAGACAGATCAATTACCTGCGCATATCAGTAACCGACCGCTGCAACCTCCGCTGTGTCTACTGCATGCCCGAAGAAGGTGTGAGACAACTGCAGCACAACGAGATCGTGTCTTTTGAAGAAATTACCAATGTTGCTTACACTGCCGTGAAGCTTGGCATTGACAAAATCAGGATTACCGGTGGGGAGCCTTTGGTACGAAAAGGAATCGTGTCGCTCGTGGAAATGCTGGCCGATATCCCCGGCATCAGGGATTTGTCGATGACCACCAACGGTGCATTGCTGAAACAATTTGCAGAACCGCTGAAGAGTGCCGGGCTGATGCGCGTGAATATAAGCCTCGACACCCTTGATCCTGCCAGATACCACAGTTTAACCCGTGGCGGGGATCTGCACCAGGTGCTGGAGGGCATCAGGGCTGCCCAGAGGGTCGGGCTTACTCCGGTAAAAATTAACTGTGTAGTCAAAAATTCATCAAATGAAAAAGACGCGCAGATGGTTGAAGAATTTGGTAAACTGAACGGACTTGAAACCAGGTTTATTCATCAGATGAACCTTTCGGACGGGCATTTTTCGATTGTTGAAGGAGGTACGGGGGGAGATTGCAGCCATTGCAACCGAATCCGCCTTACAGCCAACGGCAAACTACTCCCCTGTTTGTTCAGCGGAATTGAATATGACATCAGGAAAATGGGCGCAGAGCAAGCCATCCGGGCCGCCATTGCAAATAAACCGGCCTGCGGCAGCATGAACCTGAAAGGGGAGTTTTACAATATAGGCGGCTAAGCAGGGAAAACAAACTTTTCTGGAGAAAAACGGAATCAAAACTCAAAAAAGAACCTTAAAAGAACCAACGGCCGATGAGTAGTTTTTCACATACAGATGATAAAGGCAAAGCCAGTATGGTGGATGTGGGGCACAAGCCCCTTCAGAACCGTAGTGCAACCGCAGCCGGGTTTATCAGACTTTCGGAGCATACCCTGAACCTGATCCGTGAAAACGAGATAAAAAAGGGAGATGTGCTTACCGTTGCCGAAATTGCGGGCATACAGGCCGCCAAAGAAACCAGCAGGCTGATCCCGCTTTGTCACCCCTTGCAGCTAACCAAAGTTGATGTAAAAACCCGGGTCACCGAAACCGGCGTCAGTGTAACTGCATTGGCCAGGTGTACCGGGCAAACAGGCGTAGAAATGGAAGCTCTCACCGCTGTAAGTGTGGCCCTGCTGACCATTTATGACATGTGCAAAGCTGTCGACAAAGAAATGGTTATCGGAGAAATCAGCCTGATTGAAAAAATAAAAACCGATCTGTAAGTATACGATGGAAAACAGAAGTCATATCCTTAAACCCGCAGTCCCCAGGCGTTTTCTCTTCTTTGCCGCTGCCGGGGTGTGGGCTTATGCGGCTGTCAGGGTTTTCGGGCTGGCTTATGACTTCGCACCGGAAGGCCCGATGCCGCTGTGGATGGTGGTTGTGACAGGATTGGCGGGAATTGCCGTATTTTTCAATTTTGTATTTCTGAAAATCAGTAAAAAGTACATTGCCCGGATTGCCGGTATGGAACAGAAAAATCCATGCATTTTCGCCTTCTTCGCGTGGAAAAGCTACCTGATGATCGCGGTTATGGCAACCATGGGCATACTGTTTGTCCGCTTCGAGATCATTCCCCTGTATCTTCAGGGAATCTTCTATATCGCGCTCAGCGGATCACTGCTTTTGTCGGCATTGATGTTTATCAATGCGGGGTTTCTGTATAAAGATCCGGATAGCGAACATTCCGGCAGTGTAGATGAAGATAAAGCCGTTTGAAAGACTGATAATTATTACCAATGAAAATAGAAATAAAATCCGTTAACATCTCTGAGAAAAAAGGAACCATTAAGGTGCCCGTGAAGCATATCGCGCTTACCCTTAACGGTGTTGAAGGAGATGCCCATGCCGGGAAATGGCACCGTCAGGTAAGCCTGTTGGGAACAGAAAGTTTCAGGAAATTCGAGAAAGTCGCCGGCAGGCCTTTGAAATATGGCGAGTTTGCCGAAAACATCACCACCGAAGGTATTATTCTCTACGAAACCCATCCACTCGACCGGTTTACAATCGGCAATGCCCTGCTGGAAGTAACCCAGATAGGTAAAAAATGCCATGGCGACAGTTGCGCAATCTACCGGGAGGTTGGAAATTGTGTGATGCCGAAAGAGGGAATATTCTGCAGGGTATTGAAGCCGGGCATCGTAAAAGCCGGAGATGAAATGACCTATCAACCTAAGGTATTCAGGGTAAAAGTCATCACGCTGAGCGACCGGGCAGCTTCCGGCGAATATGAAGACCGCAGCGGGCCCCGTGCCGTTCAGATACTCGAGGAGTACTTTGCCGGCCTGGGATGGAAAGCCGAGATCGGAAGAAGTGTGATTCCCGATGAAGCAGCACTGCTCAGGCAGGAGATCAGCGGGGGGGCCGGCGCAGACATAATTTTTACTACCGGCGGGACAGGCATCGGGCCACGGGATATTACCGTGGATGTTGTTAAACCGCTGCTTGACAAAGAAATCCCAGGAATCATGGAAATGATCCGACTGAAATACGGTTCCGAAAAACCTAATGCTTTGCTGAGCCGGGGTGTTGCCGGGGTGACCGGATCGACCCTAATTTATACGCTTCCGGGAAGCGTGAAGGCGGTTGAGGAATACCTGTCTGTTATTACTTCAACGATCAGGCATTCCGTTTATATGCTGAATGGACTGGATCTGCATTAAGTAAATGACTACTTCCCGGTAAACCGGGCGGTAAATTAAAAAGAAAGCACTAAAATCGGGGAGGAAGAAACCATGTTATTATCACGCAATGAGGCACTTGAGTTGCTAAGGAGATATATAAAGAATGAACGAATGATCGCCCATTCGCTGGCTTCTGAAGCGGTGATGCGGGCACTCGCCCTACGTTTGGGCCGCGATCCTGAAAAATGGGCACAGGCTGGACTGCTTCACGATCTTGATGTGGAAATCACCAATGCGGACCCGGCCGTCCATGCCCTGGAGACCGCGCGCATCCTTACAGGAATGGGGTTGGATGAAGATGTGGTTGATGCCATCCGTATGCACAACGAGATGGCTACCGGTCTGGAGCGGGAGACTGAATTCCAGCACGCCCTTGCTGCCGGAGAAACCATTACCGGGCTCATCACCGCGACAGCCATGGTTTACCCCGACAAAAAGGTAGCATCCGTGAAGCCTAAATCGGTTGTGAAGCGGATGAAAGAAAAAGCATTTGCAGCTTCAGTCAGACGGGAAGCAATTCTGGAATGCGAGAAAATAGGGCTGACGCTGGATGAATTCGCTGCCCTGAGCATAACTGCCATGGCCGGTATCGCCGATGAAATCGGGCTTTAGCGCCCCTGCACACTTTCTGTCATTATCATCCTGAAGGTCAAATTTATGCGCTCATTTTTAATACCAGCTGATTTAGGCAATGCATGTTGCCAGAAATGCTGAATGGATCCACCCATGACCAGAAGGCTCCCGTTAGCCAGTTTTACCTTGAAAATCTTACGGTGATTGTCCTTGCGCCGGAACCTGAAATCCCTTTCCTGCCCCAGACTAAGGCTCGCGATCACCGGATTGATGCCCAGCTCTTTTTCGTCATCGGCATGCCAGCCAATGCTGTCATTCCCGTGGCGGTAACAGTTGAGCAGCACGGAATTGAACCTGTATCCGGTTGCTGCAACGATCATGTCCCTGAGCTGTATCAGCAACGGCGTCCATGGCTCAGGACTCAGTTTCAATCCTGAGTAGCTGTAGGCGGCCCCGGCATTACCGTACCAGGCAGTGAGCCGGGGAGTCAGGCACGATTTGCCGAAAATGCGGATGTTTTCCTGCTTCCAGTTGATTTCGTTTTTCAGCTTACCAATATAATGCTCACAATCCGAAGGATGAATAAAAGCGGGATAATATGTCAGGATTCCATTATCCAGCGGTAATGAAACGGACTGAGGAGATTCAGGGAAAAGATCCGGTACTTCCTTCATTTATAAGAAAAGCAGCAGGCTCACTGCCATCACAGCCATACCGGCAATCAGTCCGTAAATGGTCAGATGGTGCTCACCGTATTGCTCGGCGGTGGGCAAAAGTTCGTCGAGCGAGATAAAGACCATGATACCGGCCACAATGCCAAAGGTAATGCCAAAGGTCAGCCCGTTAAAGAAAGGGAGCAGAAACAAAAAGCCGAACAGTGCACCGACCGGTTCGGCAAGCCCTGACATAAAAGAAAGGAAGAAGGCTTTTTTCCGGTTTTCCGTTGAATAAAACACCGGGATTGAGACTGCGATTCCTTCGGGAATGTTATGAATGGCCACCGCGATGGCCACGCTGATACCCAGTGCCGGGTCTTCGATGGCTGAGAAGAAGGTGGCGAGGCCTTCGGGGAAATTGTGAATGGCAATGGCCATAGCTGAAAAAATACCCATGCGGTAGAGCGCTTTCTTTTTTCTTACCGCATGCTGCACATCGCTGATCTCGCTGAGTGAAACCTGTTCGTGAGGATTCTGTCCCGACGGGACCAGTTTATCAATGATGGCTGAAAGAAAAATGCCGCCGAAAAAAGCCAGTACGGCAGCCGTATATCCCTGCGCCTCTCCCAGTTCACCGATCAGGCTTTCCTTTGATTTCTGGAAGATTTCGATCATTGACACATAGATCATCACACCGGCGGAGAAGCCGAGCGCGGTAGAAAGCAGGCGGGTATTGGTCTTTTTTGCAAAGAAGGCCACCGCCGCACCGATCCCTGTTGAAAGTCCGGCAAAAAGGGTTAATCCGAAAGCAAAAAGAATTACTGAAACCGGAATATCACCGCTCATAATTCAGGGAAGATAGTTTGACACAAAGGTGCAAAAAAAACTGACATCTGCAAAAAGCCAGCAAATCCATGACTATAACTATGGATAACAATCAGATAAATAATCTGCATCCCGGTTTGCGGAACCGGGGGCATTATTCAACGTCAGGAATATCGTTGAAATTGAAAAGTATCCGCCTTCCTTCAATGAAGTCGAACAGCGTCAGTTTACGCAACTCGTAGAAACTTCGCCAGTACGATGAGAGGGATGCGATATAGCCTTGCTGAGCATTGTCTTTCTCCGTCTGGGCCAGATTCAGGTCAATAATGCCGATCTTGCCGATCAGGTAACGCTGCTTGGTGACTTCGTAGCGCTTCACGGCAACGGTATCGCTTTTGGCGGCAATTTCAAGCTGTCCCCGCTGCATATTAAACTGCATCACTTTCAGAAAAATCTCCTGGTCGAAATCTATCATTTCCTGCTGAACGGCGGTACGTTCCAGTTCGCGGTCCGACTCGGCCAGTTTGATTTTCCCCCTGGTCAGTCCCCAGTCGAGAATGGGCACCTGAATTCCTAGTACCAGCCGTTGCTGATCCTGAGGATTTTTATAGACCGTACTTAAGTCAGAGGAGCTTTGGGTCAATCCGTAAACAGCATACAGGTTGGCATTGAAGCGGTTTTCAGCCTTTGCTTTATTCACTCCGCTTTCGGCAACAATCATCCTGCGTTCGAAGGCCAGGGCATCCGAGCGGTTTTCGCGTCCTTCATTCACGGCCAGTTGTGCATCGATCACGGGCGCCGATGGCGCCGATGGTGCAATCAGTTGGAGGGATACATCTTCGGGAATACGAAGAAATGATTTCAGGCTGAACATTTTCATTTCCACATCCAGGCTGGCACTTTCAACTGCTGCGCGGGCATTGAGGAGGCTCAGTTCAATCTGCAGCAGTTCATTTTCGGCAATGGTACCGATGTTAAACCTTCCCCTGGCGATCTGATAAAGGGTATCGTTGTTGGCCAGGTTGATCTGTTGAATTTTCTGGCGGATCTGCGCATCCAGCAGGCTGAAAAACAGATTGACGGCCGAGATGCTGACCTGCTCCACATCTTCGATATATCTGCGTTCGGCCTCGTTGTAGCGCATGGGCTCCACCCTGCGCGCCCAGCGGAAAGGATTATAGTTGAACAAAGGCTGCCTTATCCCGATGTTGAGGGGAGAAGATAGATAGGAAGTGACGGTGCTGTCGCTGAAAAGGTCGATACGCTGGAGATCTGAGTTAAGAAATACCTGTCCGCCGGTCAACCCGATATTTTTAGAGAGTGACAAGGCTGCAGAATAATTGGCCAGGTTACGTTCGTAGAAGAAATCCCCCTCGGGAGTGGTAATCTTCTCGATGCTCCGGCTCAGGCTGGGCAGAGTTCCGTCAAGGGTAAGCATGGGCATCAATCCCGCCTTATAATTCCGGTACTGCCAGTAGCTGCTCCTGAACCGGTGCTGTGCAGCCAGGGCGTCGGGCGACTGTCTTTTGGCTATTTCAATTACCTCAGGCAATGTAAGCACTTTGACCTGGCTCTGGGCTGCTGCAAACCCACAAGCAGAAACAATCAGAATAAAAAGTAAAGAAATCCTTAAACAACGCATTTTAAATATCTTTAAGACCTGGTAACGCTGAATTTTCTGACAAGCATATGCATCCGTTGTTTTACTCATACCGGAGAGAAGTCACCGGATCCTGCATCGCGGCTTTCTTGGCAGGCATATACCCGAAAGCGATTCCCACCGTGGCTGAAACACCGAATGAAATTACAATCGAGGCCACTGAAACGATGGTAAGAATACCCGCGACTTCCATGATGATTTTCGCCAGGGCCATGCCCAGGAATATGCCTACAATTCCGCCCGAGAGACTGATCAGGGTTGCTTCTGCCAGAAACTGAAAAATAACATCCTTCCTGGTAGCGCCGGTGGCCATACGGATACCGATTTCCTTGGTGCGTTCCATCACTGAGGCCAGCATGATGTTCATAATTCCTATACCGCCGACAATGAGTGAAATGCTGGCGATGGCCCCCAGCACGATATTAAAAATATCCTTTGTACGTTGTTCCTGCTTCAGAAGGAGTTCGGGTACCTTAATCTCGAAATCATCCACCCCGGCATGCCGGCGTTTAAGCATCCGCTGGATGATCTCCGATGTCTGGCCGATCAGGTTGGTTTCTTTTACCTGTACAACAATTTTATCTATCTGGTTTGCAATGCCTTCATCGCTTCCGCCGGAAGAAGAGAACGACATAAAGCCGCCGTCAACGACCATACTTCCGCTGCTACCTCCCCTGATCATGGCCGTTGTAACCACAGAACGGTCGCGGTAACGCATAAGCATCGTTTGAATAGGCGCATAAACCTGGTTATTGTAGTCACTGATGCCCAGATTTTCCGAAATCTCGGCATTCACGGCACGACTCTGTAATACCCCGGTAACCTTGAGCCATACGTTGCCACATTTGACATACCTTCCGACCGGATCGGAATGGGGAAACAACTTTGCTTTGATGGTAGCCCCGAGAATGCAGACCGCTTTTCCTTCGCGCAACTGCTCCTCGTTAAACATCTCGCCACGTTCGAGGGGGAGGTTGAAAACATCAAAGAAGCCGGGGGTGACGCCGCTTACTTTTCCGTAAGTACTCACCCCTTCTGAAATAATCACAGATTCATACACCACTTCCGGGCTCACTTTTTCAACAGAAGGAATGATGGCCGCAATACTGGCTGCATCGGCAAGCGTTAATCCCGGAGAAAATTTTTCGGTAGCCTGCTTTCCCTGTCCGTTTTCCTTGGCAGCTTCCTCCATTTTCGATTCCACCTTAGGCATGATGATGATGTTGTTCACCCCCACCAGCTTCATCTGTTCAAGAATCTCCTGTTTTGCCCCGTTGCCGATGGCAAGCATGGCAATTACCGCAGCCACGCCAAAGATTATTCCCAGCGCCGTAAGCATGGAACGGAATCTGTTGGCAAAAACAGCTTCCAGCGCAATGGTTAGAATGTAGAGTTTCCGGCCGGTGAAAAATATTTTTTTCATGAATTAATTCCTGTTATCACTGAACTTCTACAAACCAACCAGTTTCCATTCTATCGCATTCTCGGGCGGTGACAGATAAACCTCCTCCCCTTCCTTCAGTCCTTCGGTAATAATGATCTGGTTTTCGTTGGTGACACCGGTTTTTACCTGCTGGCGGACCTGACCTGAAGTTTTATAAACAAAGGAGATGCTGTCGCTGGTATGCACACATTCTATCGGCAGGAAAAGCACATCCGGGATTACAGAGGTGATGATGGTATTTTTTGTTGTCATGGCAGGACGCAGAATGGAATCAAATTCATTTACCCTGATCCTGACTTCAAATACCTTGGCATTTGAGTTGCGCATCTGCTCACCAATATTGGCCACCTCGGTTACATCACCGGTATACTTTCTGTCAGGAAAGGCATCCACGCCAATCTGCACCTTTTGTCCGGTTTTTACTTTACTGATGTCTATTTCATTTACATAGGTTTTCGAAATCATTTCATTCAGGTTCGGAAGGGTTGCCACCACATTGTCCCATGAACTCATGGTTGATCCGATCCCCATCTTTGATCCGTCCCAGTTACGTTTATAGATCAGCATTCCCGGTTTTGGCGCGGTAACGGTAAATCCGCCCAGCACTTCCCGGATCTGCTCCAACCTGCGTTGCGCCTGGGTATAGGAGGCGGCTACCTCCTGCATGTTAGCGTTATTTTTATCCGAGCGGAGCTTATAATTCTTTTCGGCCTGCTGATAGGCACGCTGAGCTTTCTCCAGTTCAATCCGGGCCTGACGCTGGGTGGCCGGTGGTTCATAAATGGATTGCTCAACGGTAATCTGCCTTTCCTCCAGGGCGTACTTCAGGTTGATCAGTTCTTCACGGGCGGCCCGCATATCAATGGAAGTGTCCAGCTTTGTCTTCACAAACTGCGATTCCAGCTTCTCCAGCTCACTCTCCAGGTCTTTCATGCGGTTGGTGATCTCCGTTCGGTCGAGGGTCGCCACATATTGTCCGGAATCAACCAGAGTTCCTTCAGGAATGATATCGCTGATCTGAACCTGCCATATCCTCACCTCGCGCAAGCCTGAAGGGCCCAGGATGTTCTCTGAATTTTTAGCCTCAAGCTCCCCGCTGGTGGTAACATTGATGCTGAAGTCACCATAAAGCACTTTTGTTGTAACCGCGGGACCGGATTTCCCGGAATTTGAAAAATAATACCAACTGGCAAGCAAAGCCAGGATAACTACCGGAAAGATATACCAGAATTTCCGGCCAGGTTTTGGTAATGACATAAGAAAACGATTAATACTGATCAATAATATTGAAAATATCCTTATTCAAGGTAACGGCAAATTTAGCCATTTATTGAGCTTGCATAAAAGAAAGCCGAAATAAACATGCATGTTTGATGAGGGTCTAAACGATCAGCAACTCACGCTGTAACGGGATAAGCCGGGCGAAAACTGATAGCTCGTCCAGGACAAGCTCCCGATCAGAAAACAGGATTAAAGATCAATAAGCCGCCACTAATGCTCCGGGGAATATCCCTGAACCTTATGCATAAGCCGGACAGCTGTGTTCAAGCGTTGATCAGCACCCGATTATTTCAGCAATTCCTCCACAATCTGTTTCACTCCTATACCTTCCGCTTCGGCTTTGTAATTCCGCACAATGCGATGCCGGAGGATACTGGTGGCTACCGCCTGAACATCTTCAATATCCGGCGAATACTTGCCACGGATCGCAGCATGGCATTTGGCCCCGAGAATCAGGTACTGCGATGCGCGGGGACCCGCTCCCCAGGTAAGATAGAGATTGGTCCAGGGGTGGGCCATCTCCGTGCCGGGACGGGTGCGTGAAGCCAGCCGCACAGCATACTCATAAACGTTGTCGGCAACGGGAATGCGGCGGATCAGGTTCTGGAAATACATAATCTCCTCGCCGGTCAGCACCACGGATGGCGCTGATGTTTTTTCAGTCGTGGTATTTTTAACGACATCTATTTCCTGTCCGAACGTAGGATAATCCAACCAGATATTGAACATAAAACGGTCGAGCTGGGCTTCGGGCAAGGGGTAAGTTCCCTCCTGTTCAATCGGGTTCTGGGTAGCCAGCACAAAAAAAGGCTCGGCCAGTTGATGACTTTCACCGGCAACGGTCACCGCTTTCTCCTGCATGGCCTCAAGCAGTGCCGATTGTGTTTTGGGCGGCGTTCTGTTGATTTCGTCAGCCAGGATGATATTGGCAAAAACAGGCCCCTTCAGGAATTTGAACCTACGGTTCTCGTCCAGGATTTCGGTTCCGAGAATATCCGACGGCATCAGGTCAGGGGTAAACTGTATACGGCTGTAGGTCAGCCCCAGTGAGCGCGCGATGGTATTCACCAGCAGGGTTTTCGCCAGTCCCGGCACCCCGACCAGCAGGGCATGGCCTTTACTGAAAATGCAGATCAGCACATCTTTAACCACATCATTCTGGCCTACAATCACTTTGCCTATCTCGGCAGTCAGTATCCTGTATTTCTCAACAAAGGCGTCTACCGCCTCCACATCGCTTTTATAAGGAGTCATAATTACGCTTCTTTTTTAACAGATTCATTTACTGAATGCTCCAGTTATGTTCAAAATTGCAGTTCTGATAGCTTTCATTGATCCTGAAATAGGTCTTCCCGATCTTATCACCGATCCATTTATTGATTACATCATCCTGCTTTTTATTGAGCGCCCACTGCTGAATGGTGCTGTAGTCGTCCTTCAGGTTGGCCCGGTGCGGTTCCGTTCTGGTTTTCAGATAATAGAGGTTCAGTGTTTGTTTGGCCTCTTCATTGGTCATGATCATTGGGCGCGACACATCCCCCACGTTCATTTTATCAATGGCAAAGAAGATTTTCGGGTCCAGGTGTTTTGCCGAAAAACGCGTATTTCCGGTCATTTCATTAACCATCAGGCCACCGGAGATTTTTCCCGGGTCATCTGAAAATTTCAACGCCGCTTCTTCAAATGTCATTTTCTTTTCGCGTATCAGCCCGGCAACACTATCGAGCAAACGGGATGCCCTCGCCAGGTCTTCATCGGATATTTTAGGCATCAGCAGGATATGGCGGGTATTGATCATCTCGCCCCTGCGCTCAATCAGCTGAATTACATGATATCCGGCTTTAGATTTGATGATGTCGGAAATTTCGCCTTTTTTCAAACCAAATGCAGCAGCCTCATACTCGGGAAACAACTGACCACGGCTCACAAAACCGACTTCACCGCCCTTTTTGGCTGAGCCGGGATCTTCGGAATACAGCGCCGCCAGCGCAGCAAAGTTCTCTCCCTTGATCAGCCGCTCACGCAGTGCCCGCAACCGATCGCGCGTTGCATCCATCTCTTCCTTGCTGATCGATGGTTCCTTTACAATCCTTCCTACCTCGTATTCCATCTCGATCAGCGGAATGCTGTCCTTCGGGATTCTGTTGAAAAAGTTGCGCACTTCGGAAGGCGTTACCTTAATATCCTTGACCAGTTTTTGCTGCACCTGATCAACCATCAGTTGTTCTTTCACCAGACTGCGGAACTCTTCCCTGATCTGGATCAGGGGTTTTTTATAGAATTGTTCCAGCTTTTCCTGTGAACCAAACTGCTGTATGTAATACCTGAACCTTGCATCCATGGTCTGCTCGATTTCATCATCGGTAACCTGAATACTGTCGAGTTCCGCCTGGTTTAGCAACAATTTCTGAAACAACAAATCTTCAAGAATGCGGCAACGTGTGGCACGGGCGTCGCTGATGCTGCCCTGCATGCGAAACTGGATGTACTGTGTTTCAATATCAGATTGAAGGATATAATTGGCGCCGACTACAGCAACTACCTCATCAATCACCTGCTCCTGCGCAGTACTTATATCCGCGGCAACGAATATCATCATCAGTATCAGCAGTGCAACAGTTCTTTCTATCTTCATTTAGTAAGAAATTAAATCCGGGTTAATTAAAATATTTCAAACTCTTTGTTTTTCAATGCCTCCTGAAACACTTCCTCCTGCATCCGGTTGATCAGCTTCTGCTTGCGCATGTTCAGGATCATATTCCGGATGCGATCAACTTCAAGGCTCAGGGGTGAAGTACTTTCCATGATCTTATAATCATTGAACCGTATTAGGTATACAAACAGGGAATCCCCGGTTTCGTGAAATGACCGGTTCTTCAGAAAGTTTTCCTGATCATATATTTCAAGAGGTAATTCGCGCATCAGGTCATTGAAAACGATCCAGTTCTCGTCATCAGGCCTGCATGAAATCGTAGATTTATCGCACAGCTCAATTAATTTCTCCATATCACCCGATTTGGATGACATCAGATATTGTTTCGCTTTTTTTGCCTGTGGAGAGTTTTCATAGCCCCGCGGAATTTTAACGTAGCTGACCCGGACTATATTTTCGCGCAACTGAAAATTGCTCTCATTTTCATTATAAAACGCCCTGATCTCTTCCTCGCTGACAACGGTATCCAGCTTCTGCCTGATCAACTCACTCTCATACTCATAGATAATGAGCGAATTGCGATAATTTTCAAGCTGTTTCTCAAAGTCCATCTTATCCTTGGGCAGGTTCCCCTGCGCATGGTGCAACAATACCTGCTGCCTGACCCAGTTATCGATATACTGCCGCGTAATTTCCAGACTGTCGGCTGCAGAAATCCCATCCGGAACCACCCCGGCGAGTTCTGAACGGTAAAGATACTTATCATACGCAAGGGCAATCACTTCTTCTTCAGGCTGATTGCCTAAAAATCGGCAGGCTGAAAGAATAACAGCAGGAATAAAGAGAAACCGGGTCATTCGCAACATTGACAATCCATTATTTTATGGAGGAAAGCACCTCTTCATTTACCTTAAACGGATACCTGGCCCTTAACTCCCTGATCCATTCCTGCTCGAGATAATTCTGGTAATCGGCAGTGATCAGCCCCCGGGCTTCATTCAGTTTCTTTGGTTCGGGATTGAGCAACGCATGGATATTCACCAGGGTAACCTTACCTTCATCAATGGATTCAGGCGCCAGTCCGGGTTTCCATTCAAGGCTGTCGATCAGTTCATTATCACCCTTCTGGTATTTGCGGTGGTCGATCGTCAGCAATGAAGTTGTGTCGGTGTTAAACTGGGCCAGCAATTCAGTATCGGTAAGACCTCCGCTGATCGCTTTCCTTAAACCGGCGATCAATTTGTCATCCGTTGATTCAAGGGTATAAACCGTAGCATCAAGGCGCTGGTCCCACATATAGTTGCCTTTGTTCTGATTATAAAACGCTTCAAGCCCTGTAGTATCCTTCACAGCCTTCGACCATATCTTCTGATCGGTTAATTCAAACAGCAGGATTCCATCCCGGTATTCCTTTACAAGCATTTTAAAGTCAGGGTACTTCGATTCGAGGCGCGAATCTTCATACGCCAGCAGGGTTTCGTTTACAAAAGTGGTAAACATGCCGTTCACAAATGTTCTGATATCCTCTTTGGCACGTTTGCGCTGGTTTTTTGCAAGCCAGTCAGCAAAATCCTGCTGCGAAAAGCTCCGGCGGCCAATGGTCATGATGGTTTTCTTTAATCCGGCAGCCTGTTGCGCCGACCATTTCGCACTGAAAATGGTATCGGTGACGACTTTGTAAAAATCATCCCTTGCTTTCAGGTTTTCGGTGTACTTATACTCGCGCCTGATCCTGTTGAGCAATGCTTCCTCGCTTTTTTTAGCGCGGTCGCTGCGGGTCAGGCTCTGTTTCAATTCGTTGACAACATCTTCGTAGGCTCCTATATCCTTACGGTCGAGCAACTTAACAATATGCCAGCCAAAGGAGGTAAGAAATGGTTTGGATACATCATTCAGGTTTTTCAGTTTTGTGATTTCGCTGATAAACTCGGGAATCATTTTATTGGCTCCGAACCAGGGAAGCACGCCACCTTTGGCTGCCGTTGATTTGTCGTCGGAGTTCTGTTCAGCCATCCGGGCGAAATCTTCACCGTTAAGTATGCGCGTGTATACTTCCATTGCCTTTGCGGCTATCCTGGCACTATCTTCAGCATTGGCATCGGCCGGCAGGCGCATCATGATGTGTGCAACCTGCACCCGTCCGAGTGCCGGCTTCCGGTCGGTTACCTTAATAAGGTGATAGCCGAAATCGCTGCGTACCGGCATGGACACTTCTCCTACCGGGGTGTTATAAGCTCCGGTTTCGAATGGATAAACCATATCAAACACGGTAAAATAACCGAGATCCCCGAGGTTTCCCTTTATCGTCCGGCCTTCCATCTGACGGTCGCGTGCCGATAAATCATCGGATGCTTCCATGGCCACTTTTCCGAAGTCCTCACCCTTGAGTATCCGCTTACGCAGGTTCATCACTTTTTTGTAAGCCATCAGCGTATCGGCAGGCGCCGCATTGCGGTCAACCCTGATCAGTATATGGCTGGCGCGGATGTCCGTCTTCTTACGTTCGTAAGCTTCCTGCAACAGCGATTTATTCATTTCCTCATCGATCAGGTATGGCTGTGCCAGCTGTTTGCGGTACCCGGCCAGCTCTTCCTTAAACGAGCGCACCGTATCGAGGCCCAGCGCTTCCGCTTCCTTAACCTTCAGCCTGAAATTGATATACAACTCCATATACTCTTCTAAAGATTTGCGGTCGAGCACCTCGCTGTTCACATTGTTCTTCATGTAAACATTCAGAAACTCCGAGCGCGAAATCTCTTCTCCTGCCACATTCAGTATCACAGGATCACTATCCTGCGCAAAAACCGGAATTGTGGTAATCGTAAGGAAAATCAATACAATCAAACCAAATACTGACTTTTTCATTTTGTTATTGTTTTAATGCTTATCAATTGTTACTGCTTTTAACTCACGAAGTTTCCTGCATAATTGCTTCCCGGAGAAACTGAATCATTCATTTTTACCTGCTGTAGTTCGGCGCTTCGCTGGTGATGGTGATGTCATGGGGATGACTTTCGGCCACGCCGGCAGCGGTAATTTTAATAAATCTGGCCTGTTGAAGCCGGGCAATATTCTCAGATCCTGTATAACCCATGCCTGAACGCAATCCGCCTACCAGCTGATGGACCACTTCCGAGAGGGTGCCTTTGAAAGGCACACGGCCTACGATACCTTCGGGAACCAGCTTTTTAATATCGTCTTCCGTATCCTGAAAGTAACGATCCTTTGATCCCTTCTGCATCGCTTCCATCGAACCCATTCCCCTGTATGACTTATACTTGCGTCCTTCATAAATAATGGTTTCCCCGGGCGATTCCTCCACGCCCGCGAACAAGCCGCCCGCCATAATGCAGTCGGCCCCGGCTGCTATGGCTTTGGGGATGTCACCGGTGTAGCGGATCCCGCCATCGGCAATTACCGGAATTCCTGAGCCTTTCAGTTCCGAAGCTACCTGATAAATGGCAGAAAGCTGCGGAATGCCGATGCCCGCTATGATCCGCGTTGTGCATATGGAACCGGGGCCTATGCCGACCTTGATCCCGTCGATATTCAGTTTTTTGAAATCACGGGCCGCTTCGGCAGTACCTACATTTCCGACGATCAGGTCAACACCGGGAAACTGTTTCCTGAACAATTTCGCGGCATCCATCACCCCTTTTGAATGGCCATGGGCCGTATCAATCACCACCGCATCAACCCCGTTGTTTACCAGCGCCTGAACCCTGTCTATCATATCGGCGGTAACTCCCACAGCAGCGGCTACCCTCAGCCGGCCCCGCTCATCCTTGCAGGCATTCGGCCGGGCCTTAATCTTGATGATATCTTTGTATGTGATCAGTCCTACCAGTTTGTAATCCTTGTCAACTACAGGAAGTTTCTCTATCTTGTACTGCTGAAGAATATCCGCCGCCTTTTCGAAATCGGTGAATTCAGTGGTTGTGATCAGGTTTTTGCTGGTCATTACCTCTGTAACAGGTCTTCGCAGATTACGCTCAAAACGAAGGTCTCGGTTGGTCACTATCCCCGCCAGTTTCCCGGACAGATCCACCACCGGGATTCCCCCTATCCCGTAATCCCGCATGATCGCCAGTGCATCCGCCACCAGGGCGCCTTCGGTCAGTGTGATCGGATCCAGGATCATCCCGTTTTCGGCACGTTTCACCTTGCGCACTTCGTTTGCCTGATCCTCAATTGTCATGTTCTTATGCAACACTCCGATTCCGCCTTCCTGTGCAATGGCAATGGCCATTACGGCATCGGTCACGGTATCCATGGCGGCCGTAACAATCGGAATATTCAGTCTGATATTCCGCGAAAACCGGGTGGAGATGTCAACATCGCGCGGCAGAACCTCTGAATAGGCCGGCATCAGCAAAACATCATCAAAGGTTAAGCCTTCGCCTGTAAACTTTTCATTGAGACCTGGCATGTTATTCCGGATTGGGAAGCGCAAAGTTATGAAAAATAGATTTTCAACGGGTTACTGATATCCCGGTTGAGCGGCGGATAAAAAACAAGCCTTGTGCCATGCCGGTCATCCCTGGAATGCAGAAACAAAGCCTGTACCGGATCTATACGACACGGATCACCATAAGATAAATTATATTTTTCTGATTATCTGCATTTTAACTAATTTCCATTGTCAGCTTGTCTGTATAAAGGAACATAGAAGACGCAAACAGAATTACTCAAAACCATTAAAATACCTTGTAAAGCGGTATTGTTAAAAAATCCTAAATTTACAGGCCAAATCACACAGGCTGAAATCCTGGTTTCTGCCTTTAATTTTGAAAGATCATGAAACGGCTTCTGCTTTTACTTACTGTTATGTACGGATTCTTACAGGCACAAACCCCGCAGCCATACCAGCTGCCCCCGAAAGAGATTCTTGATCTCGTTGATATCAATCCGAGGCCGCTGATTCGCATCGACTCCCGGAATCAGACCATGGTCATGCTTGAGCGCCGTACCTTCAAAACCCTTGAAGAGATGGCTGCAGAGGAGGTAAGGCTCGGGGGCCTGCGCATCAATCCGCTGACAAACGGGCCTTCCAGGGCTAATTATACCTATGGCATATCCATTCTGAATATTTCGTCAGGAGAAATATCGGTAGTAAAAGGATTACCTGAACAACTGAAAATCTCGGATTTCAGCTTTTCACCGGATGAAACGAAAATCGCATTCACCAATACCCTGCCCGCAGGTATTGAACTATGGACGATAGATCTGGCCTCCGGCCAGGCAAACCGGGTCACGGATGCCAACCTCAATGCAAGCCTAGGGATGCCGTATCTGTGGACCCCGGATTCAGAATCCCTGCTTGTTTTTACGATCCCTTTATCGCGGGAATCGCTTACCACCGGACTTCAACTACCGGAAGGTCCTGCAGTTCAGGAGAGCACCGGACGTAAAGCCCCGGTAAGGACTTACCAGGACCTGCTTCGTTCACCGGCAGATGAAAAGGCTTTTAACCATTACGCGGAATCCGAAATCGTCAAGGTCAGTCTGAAAGGAGCGGCTGCACCATTCCTTCCGAAGGCCATCTACCGTTCACTCAGTTTTTCACCGGATGGTAAGTATCTGATGGTTCAGTCCATTCAGCGGCCCTATTCCTATATTGTGCCTTATTTCAGGTTTCCGGTAACTTATGCCATTCATACTGCCGATGGAAGCCTCTTCAGCATTTTTCACCAACGACCGCTTGTTGAAGAACTGCCTACCGGCTTCGATGCGGTGGAAACAGGTAAACGGAATATTCAGTGGCGGAGCGATGTGCCTGCGACACTCTGCTGGGTTGAAGCCATGGACAAGGGCGATCCTGAAGTTAATGTCCCGGTCAGAGACCAGGTGTACACCCTCGATGCCCCGTTCACGGGCGAACCCTTTATCCTGGCGGCCACCCCCAACCGTTTCCGTTACGTAAGGTGGGGAAATTCAGAGACAGCGCTTATTGATGACGGCTGGTGGAAAACCCGCAGATCAACCACTTTTCTGGTAAATCCCGGGGCCGGAAAAAATTCCATGAAAGTGATCTTTGACCGCTCCACAGAAGATTATTACGGGGATCCCGGCGATTTCCTGCAAAAACGCAACCACCTGAATGCCTATTCACTCTGGTTTTCGCCGGACAAAAAAAAGCTGTACCTACAGGGCGAGGGATACTCTCCCGAAGGGAACAAACCGTTCCTGGACGAACTCGATCTGAAAACACTGAAAACCAAACGCCTGTGGCAGGCTGACGGTATTTCAACCTATGAATCGGTTGTGCGGGTTGTCAATCCTGAAAAAAAGGTACTGATCACCAGCATAGAAAGCAAGACCGAAAATCCCAACTTCTACCTGCGTTCAGGCAAATCGCTCCGGAAACTAACCGCATTCCCGAATCCGTACGCTTCATTTATGAACGTCAGTAAGGAAAGTGTACGCTATAAGCGCGCCGACGGGGTTGACCTTTCGGCCACCCTTTACCTGCCGGCAGGCTATGACAAAGCGCGCGACGGACGGTTGCCCATGCTGATGTGGGCCTATCCGAGGGAATACAAAGATGCCGGGCAGGCCGGACAGGTGAAAGAGTCGCCGCATACCTTCGTGCAGTTGTATTACGGCTCTCCGGTATACTGGGCTGCCCGCGGATATGCCATCCTCGACGATGCCGATTTCCCCGTTATAGGCGAAGGAGAAACCGAACCCAACGATTCATTTACTGATCAGCTGGTGGCCAATGCCGCCGCCGCGATAGATTTTGCCGTTGAACGCGGGGTTGCCGACAGAAACCGCGTGGCCATCGGAGGCCATTCTTACGGAGCGTTTATGACCGCCAACCTGATGGCCCACAGCGACCTGTTTGCCGCCGGCATCGCCCGCAGTGGCGCTTACAACCGCACATTGACACCGTTCGGTTTCCAGGCTGAGGAACGCACCTTCTGGGAGGCACAGGATGTTTACCTGAAAATGTCGCCGTTCGTGCATGCCGATAAAATCAACGAACCCCTGCTGTTGATCCACGGCGATGCCGACAACAACCCGGGCACCTTCACCCTGCAGAGCGAAAGGCTGTTCGGCGCGATCAAAGGATTGGGGGGAACGGCCAGACTGGTGCTGCTTCCTTATGAAAGTCACGGATACAGCGCCAGGGAAAATGTGCTGCATATGCTTTGGGAAACGGATGCCTGGCTGGAAAAATATGTTAAAAACAGAGGGGTAAAAGAGTAAGCTTATCATCGGAAAAGCATGACAAAACCTTTCCGGACATAGTCTGCTCCGTTGAAATCCCTGTATCTGACAATTACAGCATAAATCCCGGCAGCAGCTGCCTGTCCGTTGAATGAGCCGTCCCATCCCGCGGTGTAATCACTGGTTTCAAAGACCAGTTGACCCCAGCGGTTGTAGATCAGCATACTGTAAAAACCCGGCTCGATATTTCTTACAAGGGGTTTAAACTCCGGCGAAAGCCCTCCGGCCCTGAACGCGTTGGGCATGCGGATATCTGCCTCTCCGGGAAGCAGCACCTCGTTGGAACGGCTGACGGCATCATCCGCCCTGACGGCTTCCACGTAATAGGTTACGCGGCCGGCTTCCGCTCCTGAAGCGTAATCATTGAAAAAGAGCACCGAAGGCGATACCTGCTTCGGAAAACCCGCTGCCGGCTGTCCGTTGTCGAAACGGTAAACATTGTAAGCCACCGGGCTGTCAGGCCATCCCTCAATGGCGTTCCAGTTCAGCCGGATGTTGCCGCTCCCCATATCGGTAAGTTCAAGAAAAATGCTTCTCATCACCGCCGAGGATGCAAGCTCAAAACCGCAGGGATCCAGGGCAACAACCCGGTAATAATAGCTCGATCCGGTAACCTCAGCGGTAGCCTCGGGCAGAATCAGCGAACTTCCGGCGCCCCAGCCCGACCTCAGCAAGGGTTGCAGTGAGGCAGGCCCTTCGGATGAGCGCAGCACTTCAATTTCAGCAATCAGGGAAGCCGGCGATCCCGAAAGATACAGGTCAATCCGTTCATTATTCAGCACCGTGAGGTTATCCAGGGCAAAAGCACCGAGCTGTTCCGGATCGGGGAACAATTCAAGCCTGCAGCTTTCCGAACTCAGCGTGTTATCCTGATTTACGCCCCTGACATAATAAGTATAACCACCTCCCGGTTCCAGCAATTCATCGTCGATAAAAGTGTAAGTGGCCGCACTACCCGCAGGAACGGAGCCGACTTCCACAGGCGGCCCTCCGTTGAAGGAGCGCATAACAATATAGGTGCTTACCGGCGGCACCATGTTTTTGTAGGAATTCCAGCTGAGCGACGCTTTGCGGTTGCAGAGGGTTTCCGTATCCCCGCTGATCAGGATGGTATTGTGCGGCCTCAGGTAGTTCACCGCGCCGGAACTTGAGTTGCCGCACTGGTCGATGGCGCGCATCACATAGGTAACCACTTCATTGCAGGGGTCGTGGTAGGTCGGCAGGGAGGTGAGGTCATCCGTAAAAAAATCGGTATAGCCCGTGGTGGTATGATCATTGAAATTTGGCCCTTCCTTCACCCCGACAACGTATCCGCTGACGTCGGGCGTGGGGCTGTGCGCCCAGTGCACTTCCGCTTTTCCGTTAACTATAGTGACATAAGACAGCACCGGGTCCTCCGGGAGGTTATCGTCTTCAAATATGCCACTTGAAATACTGGAAGCGGCATAATAGATGCCCGTTTCATAAACCACCCGGTAATACATGGTTACCGGATCACATAAGGCATTTACGGTATCATAATAATACAGCTGAGTGGTCTCTCCCACCCTGGTAAAATCTATCCCGTTTTCCGACCTGTAAACAACATAAAATTCGCCTCCGCCCAGCTTCATGCTGTTCCAGTCGAGCCGGGCAATTCCGGTGCCCGTTCCGCCGTTTGAAACCAGCAGCATGATCGTCCGCAGCCGGTTCGAATCGCCCGAGACTCCGGATGATGTAAAGGTTACCAAAAATGCTTCATAGCCGGTGGTCATCCCGTCGGTAACCGGCAGAAACCCTTCATCCACGGTGTCGGGAAAATCAACGGAATTAAAGGCGCCCGTGCTCCCGGTGGGGCGGAAAAACAGCCTGAACCCGTCAAATGATCCTGACGGAATATTCCAGGTAGCATAAACAGATCCGTCCAGTTCTACCGAAAGGCTTACAAACTGGGGCGTTGGCTGGGCAGCAGCCCATCCGCTGAGTACAATCAGTATTAGGCCGGTTAATAGTTTTCTGAGCACAGCGATTTCACATTTACCCTTAACTTACTCCAAAGTTACAAAACAGCCGGAGACGATTCATTAATAACTGAATGAATCATGAAATATTATTCCTGATCAATGCGCACACCGCAATCCCTCGCGCCGGTTTTCTCAAACCCGGGCTTTGCGGCCTGTAGTTCCAGCAGCATATTAACGAGCTTTATCCTTGAAATAAGTAAAAAAGTGCGGGCGGGAAACCTTCACTGCCATAAAATTGTTTACTCAGCAGGAAGCATAAGTTTAGCGTCCATGATGAATTGTATTGCCAAAAGCAATAATTTTGGCCGGCTGAAATCAATCACTTCTACATCACTTCTAAACCCTTTTCTTTACACACACAACATCCATTGCTATGAAAATAATCCATACACTGCTTTTATCGCTTTTATTTGCTGCCGCATCTGTATTTGCGCAGGACAGCATAGTAAAGCCCTCCGTGGTCGGTCACGGAACCCTGATTGGCGTCACTCCTCCGCTTCGCGACCTGCCTGCGCTTACCCAGGCGGAGTGGGATGAAATGGAAGCCAAAGCACATGAAAAACTGCTGAATCCCAAACTGCGCACCAGAACATATCCCTATGCCGAAACAGCATTGCCCAAAGGGCCTGATGGTGTGTGGCAGAAAACTATGGGAACAAACAAGGCCATGCAAAGCGATCCCATCGTGAATTTTCAGGGGCAGACTTCTCCTTATTTTCCCCCTGACGAGAATGGTACAGCCGGGCCTAACCATTACATGCAAACGGTGAACACCACTTATGCCATCTATTCCAAGACCGGCACCCTGCTTGCCGGTCCGACCAATATGAACCTGCTGTTCGGCAGCGTTCCCGGATCCAACTGCAACGATGGCGACCCCATTATTTTATACGACGAGATGGCCGACCGCTGGATGGCCGCCGAATTTTCCCTCTGCGGATCGCCCGACAGGATGCTGGTTGCCGTATCGGCCACCAATGACCCGACGGGTAGCTGGTACCAGTACTCCTTTAACATGGGCGGCATGCCCGATTACGAAAAATTCGGCATCTGGCCCGATGGGTATTATATGGGGACCAACACCTCGAACAACACTGACATCTATGTTTTTCAACGTGAAGTGATGCTGAACGGCGGCACCAATCCAAAAATGGTGTCTTTTGACAATCCCTGGAGACCGGGTTCGGTTGACGGTTTTATGATGGTTCCCCCGGTTGACAATGACGGGCCCGCAGCTCCGGCCGGATCTCCCGGAATTTTCATCGCCCATCAGGACGACGCTTTCGGCGGCAGCGCTGACCAGCTCTGGATCTATGAACTTGCCGTAGACTGGACAACCACGTCAAACTCAACGTTTACAAGGGTCCAGCAGATCAATGTGGAACCTTTCGACAGCAACTTCGGCAACAACTGGAACAACATCAAACAGCCGGGAACCAGTCAGGAGCTCGACGCCATCCCGCAGGTAATTATGAATGTACCCCAGTACCGCAATTTCGGTTCTTACCAGACTATTATATGCTGCCATACCGTGGATGTGGACGCGACCGACCATGCCGGTATCCGCTGGTATGAGCTGCGCAGGACTTCAGGCGACTGGAGTATCCGCCAGCAGGGCACTTATGCACCGGATGAGCATTCACGCTGGATGGGCAGCATTATGCTGAACGGCTCCAATGAACTTGCGCTCGGGTATTCCGTTTCCAGCAGCAGTGTCTATCCCGGCATCCGTTATACCGGCCAAACGGCTGAAGAATACGCGCAGGCCAGTGGCATCATGGATGTTCCCGAAGGGATTATCTGGGAAGGCACCGCCTCGCAAACAGGCGCCAACCGCTGGGGCGACTACTCCCTGCTGAGCGTTGATCCCGCCGATGACGAAACTTTCTGGTACACCAATCAGTATGTAAGCGGCGGACAAAGGACACGCATTGCATCCTTCAACATCGGCCCGCTGGGACCGAATGCATCGTTTATCGCCAGCAATACCCTGCCATGCATCGATGAGACCGTAAACTTTACCGATATCAGTACCGGCGGTCCTATTTCGTGGAGCTGGTCATTCCTTCCCAACACCGTGACGTTTGTGGAAGGCACCAGCAGCAATTCGCAAAACCCCCGGGTGCAGTTCAACGCGCTCGGCAGCTATTCGGTTACCTTATCAGCCACCAATGCCGGCGGCAGCAACGCGGTTACCCAGACCAACTACATTACGGTGAACGAAGCCAATGCGTCATTTTCAGCCACGCCCCAAAACATCGTGGTGAACAATCCGGTGCAGTTCATTGATGAATCCACCTGCGATGTAACCTCCTGGGAATGGAATTTCGGGGAAGGCGCCGAACCGGCCACAGCCTCCGGGCCGGGACCGCACCAGGTAATTTATGTTACCACAGGGACCAAAACCGTCGCGCTCACCGTGAACGGCGACAATACCATGACGCGCACCGACTACATCAACGTGATTCCGGACTCCTTCAACATGAGCAACATCACCATCAATACATGCAGCGGAACATTTTACGATGCCGGAGGCCCTTCACAGAATTATGGCAGCAGCCTGAACCAGACCATGGTGTTCAGATCAACCATTCCCGGAAACCAGCTGAGGGTTGAATTTACCGAGTTTGAGCTTGAAAGCAGTGACGACTGTGCCAACGACTACCTTTCGGTACACAACGGGCTGACGCCCTTTGCGCCACAGCTCGGAAAATGGTGCGGCACCGACACCCCGGGCGTCATCACTTCCGACAACGGCAACGGCGCGCTTACATTCGTTTTCAGAAGCAATGCCAGCGGTAACTACCCCGGATGGGTGGCAACCATCTCCTGCTTCAGTCCGGTAACCTCCCCGCAAGCCTTTACAGCCACAGCCCTGAGCGATTCCGAGATAGGCCTGGAATGGCAGAAGAATGCCGAAAACAACGATATACTCATCGCCTGGTCGGAAGACGGGATCGGACAACCTGCCAACGGAACCACTTATTCCTCAGGTGAAGCGCTGCCCGGCGGCGGAACCGTATTGTACACAGGCTCACTTGATGAATTTACACACAGCGGTTTGAATGCGCTGACCACATACAACTACAAGGCATTTTCAATGACCCCGGCAATGGACTATTCACCGGGTCTGGAAGCTTCGGCCACCACGCTGAATGCCCCGCCTACCCTGGCCGTTTCACCTGTCAACATCGAAGTAGATGAAAATCAGGGAAATACTTCCTTTACCGTGACCAGCAATTCGTTATGGATTGCCGTATCCGATGCTGAATGGTGCACCGTTACCCCGTCAGGCAACGGAAACGGCGCCATTGAAGCCGTTTATGAAGCCAATGAAATGGCTGCACCGAGGGTAGCCGCCATCACCGTTACCGTTGCCGGGCTAAATCCCCAGACAGTAACCCTTACCCAGTCCGGGGCAGCGCCCACACTCAATGCCAGTCCGCTCACCTTCCAGGTCGGCGCCGAAGCCGGCAGCGTCCAAAGCAGTGTAACTTCAAACACCACATGGACAGCCGTCAGTAACCAGCCTGAATGGTGTACGGTAACCCCTGCCGGATCGGGCAACGGGATTGTTGACATTCAATTTTCGGAAAACAGCTGGGCTGCAGTGCGCACAGCCACCATCACCCTTTCGGCTGAAGGCACCAGCCCCGTGGAGCTGATACTGATGCAGGACGGAGCCGAGGCTTTCCTTACCGTGGATCCGCTGGCGCTTCAGGTGAGCGCTGATGCAGGTGTTGCTGAGGTTAGCATTCAGGCCAATTTCGAATGGATTGCCGGATCGGACGCCGACTGGTGCACCCCGGTACCCCAGACGGGCAACGGAACCGGAACCCTGACCCTGTACTATCACGAAAACGAAGTGATTGAAGCTCGCACCGCCACCATCACCATCACGGGCAGCAGCCTGGAGCAAACGGTCACCCTTACGCAGGAAGCCGCGGCGCCCAGCCTGGCCGTGACGCCACTGATTGCCGAAGTTACATACGAAGCCGGATCTTTCGACTTTATCATCACGGCTAATGTTGACTGGTCGGCAGCCGCCGACTCTGCCTGGCTGAATGTTACCGGTACCGGCAGCGGCAACGGGGTATTGTCAGCTGTTTACCAGGCCAACCCCTATTCCGGTTCAAGAACAAGCATCATTACGGTGAATGCAGCCGGACTTGATTCTCAGCAGGTTTCGGTAGTCCAGGGCGGCACAGGATTGGGCATCGGTGAAACCGGCAGCGAATCCATCAGAATTTATCCCAACCCCGCAAAAGACGAGTTTATCGTTGAGGTTAATCCTGCCGATTTCCCTGAATTCAAGGTACAACTGCTGAACCTTACGGGTACAGAGATACTCTCGAAACTCTGCAGCGGCAAGGAAAAATATGTGATTGACATCAGCACGGTGAAATCCGGATCCTATATGATCCGCGTCAATTCCGGTGAAAAACTGATCAATCATGTTCTGGTGATTATGAAATAACTGAACACAGGAATTCCCTGAAGAACATCTACATACGGGCGCTTCATGCAGAAGCGTCCGTTTTTTTATGCCCGGGCTTCAGCAGATAAGCCTGCCGGAAAAACCGGGTAGGCGTTGCCGTTGCAGTTTTTCAGACCAGGCAGGCAGGACGGAAACTGACAGACGCCATGATTTATTTGTTTTTCAGGCTGTTATGCAAAGCATTTTAAATTCGGCTTTACCATTGGCGGTGAATTACTTTTTATACCTTTGCACTGTCAAAACACGGTATTTATTAAGGTCATATTGCACAAAATCAAACATATAAACTTCAATTTCATCATGAAAAAAGACAAGCAGGTTTTTGACCTCATCAAGCAGGAGAAAGAGCGGCAGATGCATGGCATTGAGCTGATTGCTTCTGAAAATTTTGTCAGCCAGCAGGTGCTCGACGCCATGGGTTCGGTACTTACCAACAAATACGCCGAAGGATATCCCGGCAAGCGTTATTATGGAGGTTGTCAGATTGTTGACCAAACGGAGCAACTGGCCATTGACCGCGCCAAGGCGTTGTTTGGTGCCGAATGGGCCAATGTACAGCCCCACTCGGGCGCCCAGGCCAATATGGCCGTGCTGATGACCGTGCTGAAACCCGGCGATACCTTTATGGGGCTGAACCTGGCGCATGGCGGACACCTGTCGCACGGATCACCCGTTAACTCTTCGGGTATCCTTTACAAACCGGTAGCTTACGGCGTGGAAGAGGAAACCGGCACCATCAACTATGATAAAATGGAAGCCGTAGCCCTTGAGACCAGGCCCAAACTGATCATTGCCGGCGCTTCGGCTTACTCACGCGACTGGGACTACAAGCGCATGCGCGCAATTGCCGATAAGATCGGCGCCCTGCTGCTTGCAGACGTGGCCCATCCCGCCGGACTGATAGCCCGCGGCCTGCTGAATGACCCCATCCCTTACTGTCACTTTGTAACCACCACCACCCACAAAACGTTGCGCGGCCCCCGCGGTGGTATGATCCTGATGGGCAAAGACTTCGAAAATCCCTGGGGATTGAAGACACCAAAAGGCGAAACAAAAATGATGTCGGCCCTGCTTGATTCAGCCGTATTCCCCGGCGTTCAGGGCGGACCGCTGGAGCATGTGATCGCTTCCAAAGCGGTCGCTTTCGGCGAAGCTCTCAGCGACGAGTTTATGGAGTACATCATCCAGGTGAAGAAAAACGCCCAGGTAATGGCCAAAGCTTTTGTCGACAAAGGATACCACGTCATCTCCGGTGGCACCGACAACCACCTGATGCTGATCGATCTCCGTTCCAAATTCCCCGATCTTACCGGCAAGGTGGCTGAGAACACCCTGGTGAAAGCCGATATTACCATTAATAAAAACATGGTTCCCTTCGACAGCCGTTCACCGTTTACCACCTCGGGCATCCGCGTAGGAACCCCCGCCATTACCACCCGCGGTCTGAAAGAAGAACACATGGGCATAATTGTAGACCTGATTGACGAGGTACTTTCAAATCCTGAAGACGAAACGGTGGTTGATGCCGTACGTGTAAAAGTGAATGAACTGATGAGCAGTTTTCCGCTTTTTGCCTGGTAATCTACAATCTGCAATATTTCATAAAAGCCATCCCACGGGGTGGCTTTTTCGTTCAGGGTAATAACTGCCGGTAAAGCACGGAAAACAGGTGTCACTTATTTAAAGTGAAATCCTATTTTTGTAAAAAAACTGCCATGAGATACTTCATTCTTTTAATTTCTACTCTGGGAATCATTGCCTGCTCAAGAACACCGGAGCAAGCAGCCGTACCGGTTGACCGTGAAGCCCGGACACGTGACAGCCTGAGGCGCGTTGCGGAAGCCAGGTTTCAGGATACCCGCACGGCTTCTGCCGGTGCGATCAGAGAGATCATAGAAACAAGACAACCCGGTGACCGTTTTAAAGCTCAGGGCATATCACTCTATTCTTCGGTACTGCTGCCAAAACTTTATATAGAGAACAATTTCAACCTTTTATGGATCAACCATTTTGATTCAATCAACAAGGTGGAAGAGATGTCGGCTTTTCTCGGAGACATTATTTTCCACGGATTGACTCCTGAGCACTATCATGCAGCGGAGATCCGGCAATCGCTCACAGAACTGGCGAATGACAGCGCGCTGATCTTTAATGCAACTTTTCTGGCAAACCTCGACCTTCTGCTCAGTGACGCCTGGTTTATGGCGGCTTCGCACCTTTATTTCGGCAAAATCGACCCTGAAAGTCTCGAAGCGCAGTGGGGCATCAGGAGGGACAAGCCCGACATCCCCTTTGACCGCTATCTGAAAACCATGCTCAGGCAGGAAACCGTGGAAGAAGGTTTCAGGCATTTTTATCCGCCCCATCCGGGTTATGCAGCCATGGTTGCGGAAGCAAAAAGGCTCACGGCGATAAAAGGCGGGGATTTCAGCATCAAAGCCGACCTGAAAAACAGTTCCCTCAAGCCCGGAGACTCATCGGCATATATTGCGGAAATTAAAAGAAAACTTGCATTTCTGGGTTTATATACGCCCGATACCCTGACACATCCTGATAAATATGACGACAGGATGTTGGAATCGGTCAGGAAACTTCAGGAGCAGTTTGGATACAACACCGACGGCGCCATCGGGAAGAACGCGCTGAAGGCCCTGAACATGACCATGGAAAAGCGGATCGACCAGCTTTATGTAAATATGGAACGCCTCCGGTGGATGCCTGACTCGCTGGAGCACACCTATATACAGGTAAATATCGCCGATTTCAGCCTGGATGTCTTCAGGGAAGGCGACACCCTGCTGCGCATGCGCACCATTGTTGGGAAAGAATACCGTGAAACCCCCGTCTTCAATGCGCGCATTACCTACCTGGTGTTCAGTCCTTCATGGACCGTACCACCAACCATTCAACGCAATGATGTGATTCCTGAAGTGCGCAGAAATACCGGATATCTTGCCGGAAAAAACATGAAAGTCTATGATTCAAAAGGCAGGCTGGTGGATCCGGCTTCCATCAACTGGAGCCGCGACGGTATGCGCTATACCATCAGGCAGTCACCGGGAGCACAAAATGCACTCGGAAAGGTAAAATTCATGTTCCCGAACAAACACAACGTTTACCTTCACGACACCCCTTCGCGCAATCTGTTCGCCCGCGACGAACGGACCTTCAGTTCAGGTTGCATCCGCATCGAAAAGCCTTATGATCTTGCCCTGATATTGATGTCGGATATGGAAGGATGGACTCCGGAACGTATTCGCCAAGCCATGGACGCCGGCGTTGAAAGGACAGTCGTCCTGAAAAATCCGGCCGGGGTGTATCTTACCTACCTCACGGCCTGGGCGACAAAAGAAGGCGTCATTCATTACCGTTCAGATATTTATAACCGTGATGCTGAAATGCTGAAAGCGCTAAAGGATAAGCATACAAAATGGAATACCTGAGTGCGGAAGTCAACGTGGCACACTGATCCGGGCAAGTCAGGATGCACCGGCATTTACTGAACAGGAAAGGGTCTTCACTTTTTTTTATCAGCACGGTAAAACCGATCAAAGAAATACAGATTTTTGCCGCACGACATTGAAACAAACATTAACCAGTTTTTAAAGTGCCTTTTATCAAGTATTTGCGTATTCTGCTACTGACAGCGGTTTGTGTATTTTATGTGCCATTCCCTTCGTTTGATGCGCAGGCCGGTGAACCGCTGACCACCGGAAAAACGACCGAAGCGTTCAACCTTTCTGCCTTTGCTGATAAACTCAATCCCTCGCTGATCCGGAGTCTGTTTGAGCGGTTGCCAGGCTTCCTGCCCCTGGCCAGTAACAAAATCATTACCATTATTGACTTTTCACTGCCCAGCACCGCCCACCGCTTATGGACCATCAACCTGGAAACCGGCGAAGTCCTCTTCAATACCCTGGTAGCTCACGGCAGAAATACGGGGCAAAACATCGCAGAAAAATTCTCGAACATTCCGCAATCCTATCAGAGTAGCCTGGGGTTTTATCTGACCGACCAGGTTTATACGGGAAAGCACGGGCATTCACTAAGATTAAAGGGGCTTGAGAAAAATATCAACGACAAGGCCTGGGAGCGGGCCATAGTGATCCACGGGGCCGATTATGTGAGCGAATCATTTATCAAAGCGCACGGCCGGCTGGGCCGAAGCCACGGATGCCCGGCAATCCCTCCCGAAATCACCGAAGATTTCATCAGTACCACCAAAGAGGGATCCCTGCTTTTTATTTACCATCCAGGATATGATCAACACTCCGGCTGCTATGACATCGCCGGAAGCCGGAAGCAACTGTTAAAAATGGTAATTAAACCCGAATAAAAGATCGATACCGGATCCATCAGGTGTCCTCAACTGATTGTCTATTGGCGCATACCCCCCTCCGGATTCGAATTTATACGCAGCATTGTAATACTTCAGCCCGTAAATGACCGACCATTTTTCGGAGGGATTCATTTCAAATATGCCCGTTACATGAAATCCGGCCGTGCCCCCATAACTCCAGTTATCGTCAAAACCGCCGGTAACTTTACTTCCCTTGATTTTTAGCTCAGGAGACAGGAAAAGGTCCGGACCCACGCCCAGCTTGATCCGCATGGCATCACCGCCGTCGATCGGGATAATGTACGAAGGGGTGACAGAGATAATAAAGCGGTTGAAACTGGTACTGGCGTTTTTCAGGTAAGGCCTCAGGCCGCTGCTCTGGTAAAATGCTTCAACAGCCAGGTCGAAATGCCGGCTGAACTCATAGCCATACCGGATACCAGCGCCAAAACCACCTCCGAAACTAATCTTTGAATCGTCCCCGTCTACGGTGGTGAACATCGGGAAATTTTCAAACCCGAATCCGATGCCAAGACTGACACCAACCCGGTGATCAGGCCGGTCGACAGGTAAATTGCTGCCATCCAGTTCCTTCAGCGCCCCGCTCCGGATAACCGGAAGCGCTGAAACACTGTCAACAAGGATTAGCTCGGGCACTGACGACCAGAAAGTCATCTTCAACCCCATCCGGATATAGTATGTCTGGTCCTCTTCCACTTTCAGGTTCAGATCCGGTTGTCCTGATTTATTGATCCGGAAGGTATAATCGCCCGGGGCCGCATCAAATGTGTAAAAGGATGCATTCTTCAGCCGTATCAGCAATGTGTCGTTGACGTTAATTTTATAGGCTACTACTGATCCCTGATAGATGTTCTCACGGTAAAGCACAATGCTGCTTTTGTTCTGTCCGCTTACAAACACAGAAAGCAGTATGAAAGCCGCCATTCCGGTAAAAAAGATCCGATTCATCTTTAACTGCTTTTAAGGATTAAGAAACACACTTAACCATCTTTTCCTATTCATTCGCCAGCTCTCGCGGGGTGCATTCAGAAACGAAAACCGCCAACAGCCCCGTAGGATAGAATATAAAGTAAATATAATGAATATTTCCATAGGAACAGCATGTCAGGGCTAAAAAAGGATATGTTCCAACCCCTGCATGCAGAAGTCC
>CAZDBX010000007.1:0-4075 GCA_964503805.1 uncultured Lentimicrobium sp.
CCGGAAAGCCTGGATGGATTCTCGGCTGTATTTCTTTCATTTGGCAATTATGAATCAGGATATACCGCCCTGGATGCAGTTATGGCTAAAACCATCGGCGATTATCTTACCGGGGGTGGTTATGTTTATCTGGAGGGTGGCGATGCCCTGGGTTATGATCAGGCCAGTAATAACCAATTGCTGGGATTGTTCGGAATAGCTTCTTCAATTGATGGAACAACCAATCCGATCGACAGCCTTCATGGACAAACAGGAACCCTGGCTGAATTGATTTTGTTCACAGGCAGTACCCAGCATTCAGTTTCCTACATCGACAGGTATATACCATCTGCCAATGGGGAAGCTGCATTCATCGAGAATGGATATGGCACCGTGGCCATACAGAATAATATGCCCGGCGCTCACCGCACTTTTTGTTTTTCCTATGCCCTGGCTGAACTTGAGGACGGAGAAAACCCGAATACCCGTGAGCATTTGCTGGAAAGGATACTCAACTTTTTCGATATCTACACCGCTGAGCCTCCGGAATCCGGGCCTTCCGCTGACCGTTTCATTATTTATCCAAACCCGGCCAATAACCGGATCAGCATTTCAATAACCGTGCTAAGCGATTGCGCTTCCCTCGCCTTGTACAACCTCACCGGCCGGTTGGTGATGGAAATTCAGATACGCGGCCTTGAAACCCAACTCGACATCAGCGCCCTGCCCCGGGGAGTGTATTTTGTAAGGTTGCAAAATGAAAAAGTGGCAGAAGTAATGAAGTTGGTGAAACAATAAAAAAACCGTTGCTGGTTGCTGGTTTCTTGTTTCTTGTTAACCAGCGACCAGTAACAAGTAACAAGCAACATAAAATGGAGGTTAAAATGAAAAACAAAATTTTACTCTTAGCTGTATTTTTAAGCCTGTTGAATTTTGTTATTGCTCAAATCCCAGAGTGGATTATTTACAACACTTCAAATTCAGATTTGCCCAGCGATTATGTCGGTCCTATAACCATTGATGAAAATGGTGCTAAGTGGATTTGTACAAGCGGAGGTGGCATCGCAAAATTTGACGGTATAAATTGGACCATATACAACACTTCCAATTCAGACTTGCCTGATAATAGTATCAATTATATTGCAATTGATGGAACCGGGGTGAAGTGGATCGCGACCGATGGTGGCGGCATGGCAAGCTTTGACGGAACAAACTGGGCACTTTACAACATTTCAAATTCGAATTTGCCCGATAACTGTGTCAGTTCAATAGCTATTGACGCAAACGGGGATAAATGGATTGGCACATTTAATGACGGATTAGCAAAATTTGACGGGATAAACTGGACTATTTACAATAGGTCAAATTCGGGATTACCCGTTGACAATGTATATCGAATAACCTTAGAGGAAGATGAAATTAAATGGTTTGGAACCTATGGAGGCGGAATAGTAAAATTTGAAGGTTCAGATTGGACAACTTACAGCACCTCAAATTCAGGCTTACCTGATAACTTTATTTACGCAATAACAGTTGATGTAAATGGAAATAAGTGGATTGGAACTGAAAACGGAGGAATGGCAAACTTTGATGGTACAAGTTGGATAATATTTGACACATTAAACTCAGGTTTACCTGATAACGACGTTAGTTCGATAGTTACTGATGAAAATGGAGCATTATGGATTGGGACTTTATATGAAGGCATAGTGAAATTTAACGGGACAAACTGGATAGTATATAATTCCTCCAACTCTGACTTGCCAAGTGATAATGTTTTAGCCATAACAATTGACGAAAACGGGACAAAGTGGATAGGGACTTTTGAAGGGATGGCTTTGTTTAACGAAAATGGCATTCCTTCTTCTCTTGAGGAAAATAAAGACACTGAAAACAACCTAAAAATTTACCCCAATCCTTCAAACGATAAAATCACCGTTTCCTCGCCGGCACTGACTGGCACGGCAAAGATTTCTATATTCAACGTAAACGGGCAAAAAGCAATGGAAAAGCAGCTTACAGATAACGAAATCCAGCTCGACATCAGTACCCTGCCGCAGGGAGTGTATGTTGTGCGGGTGCAGGATGAGAAGGTGGTACAGGTGGCGAAGTTGGTGAAACAATAAATAGCCGTTACTGGTTTCTGGCGGCTGGTTGCTTGTTTTCCTTGCCGGTAGCCAGTGACCAGTAACAAACAACAAAAAAAGGGAGGTCAAAATGAAAAGACTGGTATTTTCAATTTTCGTTCTGCTGTTTACAAACATAGCAGCTAATTCTCAATTGCCCTGCCTTCCCGAAGGTATCACCTTCTCAACCCAGTCTCAGATCGATAATTTTCAGGTCAATTATCCCGGTTGCACGGCGATTGAGGGGAATGTAACCATCAGTGATGGATTTACAGGTAATATTACAAATCTGCTAGGTTTGGATGCACTGACTACCATCGGAGGTAACCTCAGCCTCATGACAAACAATGCCCTGTCCGGTTTAACAGGGCTGAACAATCTGACATCAATCGGGAGCGACTTCTTTCTGGGGGCTTTAGGAGGGGGAAATAATGCCCTGACCAGCCTGGCAGGAATGGAGTCGCTGATTTTTTTGGGCGGTAATCTCTTTATCGGCGGCAACAATTCCCTTTCCAGCCTCACAGGACTTAATAATTTAACCCATATCGGACTTGAACTTTTCATTGCTCAGAATGATAAACTGAATAGTTTGACGGCACTGGAAAACCTGGTTTCCATCGGGGGAATCCTGGTGATTTCAGAAAACAACGCACTGACCAGCTTATCAGGGCTTAACAATATTGAAGCAGGTTCTATTGCCAGCCTGAGCATCAATAGCAATCAATCTCTGTCAACCTGTGCAGTAGAGTCCATTTGCACCTACCTGTCGGCCCCCGGCGGCACAATTGAAATTCGCAATAACGCCTCCGGCTGCAACAGTGAGGAAGAGGTGAAAGCAGCCTGTCCCCTGGCCATTGAGCAGGCCGGTTTTGTCAACGATTTTAAGCTCTTCCCCAACCCTGCCGGTAAAACATTAACGATTTCAGGCAATAACGCTACAACTATCCAGGAAATAGTTATTTACTGCCAAACCGGCCAAAAGGTGCTGCAAAGCAAACCGGCAAACAATGCCCTGGATATTTCAAAACTCCGGCCGGGGATGTACATCGTTGAACTGAAGACTAACCAAGGGGAAATAAGGAAGAAGCTGATGATTGAATAAAAATGCTATTCAAGCGAAAACCTGAATCTAAGCAATAAAAAGATGTGTTATGAAAAAAATTTACACTTTACTTCCGGTTTTAATAATATTGAGTCTTACACCAAATGCACAGAACCTGATTTTGAATCCGGGCTGCGATGACACGCTGGTCGAAGGAGAAATTCCCGGCTGGAGCGAATTAACCGGTAACAAATGGACCCAAAGGCTCGAAAATCCGGCTCCAAACTCAGGTGTGGCCTATTTTTTCCCGGGTGCGGATGCAACTGCTGAGCTGGGACAGGTTATTGACGTCTCGAACGATTCATCAGAAATCGATAGCGGTACCAAAATCTACTATTTTACTGGTTATGTGAGAGCATTTGCCCAATCGCCTGCAGATGAATCGAATATTTTCATTCATTTCATGAATGCCAATAACACCTTACTTACCTCCTTTAACTTTGGACCTTTCACTCAAACCCAAACCTGGCTCCGGATCGATTCGGCATTATCAGTCCCTCCCGGTACCCGGAAGGTCGATGTCCGTTTACATTCGTTAAGGCATAATGGCACTAACAACGACGGCTATTATGACGGATTATACCTGGGCAACGCTCCCCTGGTTGGAATGCCGGAGATTGAGCATAATATAAACATCTCAATTTACCCGAATCCTTCAGATGGATTGATCACAATTTCAATTTCCGGATTATTCCGCAAAAGCCAGCTATCCATTCAGAGCATAAACGGCCGGCAACTTATCCGGCGTCAGATTACAGAGCCACAAACGGTGATAAGCATTAACACTTTACCACCTGGAGTTTATATTGTCAGGGTGCTGGATAACAAGGGGGTACAGGTGCAAAAATTTGTGAAACAGTAAACTCAG
>CAZDBX010000007.1:4175-32480 GCA_964503805.1 uncultured Lentimicrobium sp.
CTGATTGCCGGGGTGATGCTTGCTAAACGGTGGCTGCGGTTTAATCAACCTGTACTTGACCACCTTGTCTATGCCCTGCCGGCCGGAATGGCAGTCGCCCGGCTTGGGTGCCTCTTTGGTGGTTGCTGTTATGGAACACCCACACAAGTTCCATGGGCCATACAGTACGGCCCCGCCTCCCGGGCTTTTCAGTTACATGCTGACCAGCTGTTCATTCCGGCATCCGGCTCCCTGTCGCTGCCCGTCCATCCCACCCAGGTTTACGACATCCTCTGCTGCCTGTTCATCATCTTTCTGACCTGGCTTACCCGGAAATATTGGAAGGCTCCCGGAAACAGGTTTGTTTTTGTCGTTGCCCTGTATGCTTTATTTCGTTTTGCAATGGAGTTTGTGAGGCAATCACCGGGGGATGAGTTTATCTTCGAAACCATCCTTGGAATAAAAATCCTGCAATGGATACTGATGGGTGCGGCCACGCTGATGGTGTTGATCTTAATTAAAAGAGAACACCGGACAGTCTCCCGGAATTTCATTGCCGGAGCTACGAAACCTGTATCGCCGGGACGTGAATTCCTTCTATTCGCCGGCATTTTTATGCTGATTCCCATGATCTCGGGCTGGCTGGATCCATTTGAAAAAATGGTGATCTGGGTGTTCGCGTTACCAATACTATTGCTTTTTGCCGGTGGAATATATACCAGAATCACTGTTCCGGGATTTCGGTGGAAAGCACCCATCATCCTGTTGTTTGCAGCATTAAGCCTTGGGCAGACGGATTTGGATCAGAAAAGCGGACAAAACCCAGGCAAAAACAAGGGTTGGTTCAGCACCGACGTTTATGGAGGCCTGGGCAGCTACCCTGATAAGATTTATGATTGCGAAGGCAGGGTTACCGATATCCTGAAAAGAGATTATTCAACCCTGGGGGCTGGGATCACCTATCATTACAAACCAAAAGATGATTGGCACCTGAGGGCTGGTCTTAACCTGTATTCCTCACGTGACTTGTCTGATGAACCTGAAGAGTCTGATTACAGATCTCCTGCACTGAATACAATGGTGAACCTCAATACAAAATACATCGGAGGGACACTTGGCGTGAATGTGTTTTTTAATACGCATTTGGTCAGCAGCGTCGTGCCGGTGGGTGACATCTGGGCAGGCCAAAGGAACGTGCTGTTTGCAGAAGCCAGGTTTATGACTGATTACCATTTTCTGGGGCCTCCGGGACTTTTTCAGGTTGGGGTCGGATCGGGATTTGGCCAATACGATACAAATTTGGGACGTTTCGGCATAAGCATGTCCCCGTCATTTTATAGCTTTCTCAATTCAAAATTGTACGTGATGGGCGTTTATTTTGGAAGCGATATCCGGGTAAAAGACAGGATGACGATCCGGGGAAACCTCTATGTTGGCAATTACATCGGAGCGTCCGTTGGCATGCAGTTTCATCTGGGAGCAAGCAGATGGGTGCCGGTAAATGATTGACCCTGCTCATGGAATAGTGTCGGGCCCATGCTTTACCGCTACAGGTGAATCAATAAAGGCAGACGGATAAACACAATGCAAGCCGGAATGAGGCCTGGTTTTATGAAATGGAGAATGTTATTGTTGTTGACCAGTAATGAATCTGATCAAATCAGGCCTTGCTGAATTGAGAAAAAACAGAGAAGCCGAAAACTGTTTTCAAGAGTAGGCGTAAATTAATAAATGGAAGCCATGAAAAAGAAACTGATTTTCATTGCAGCAATGGGTATTCTGCTGCCATTAACGTTGTTTGGGCAGACCGAAAAGGGGAAGATGCTTTTGGGAATTTCTTCCAGATACAGTCTGCTACCGCTCGAAGAAGGCCTGAGCTATCCTGATATGATGACCCTGGGCTTCTCAACCATTACTTTCAAAAGTGATGATAACAATGACGGAGATTCGGAGACACTCAACTATAACTGCTTTAATTTCACCCCTAAATTCGGCTATTTTTTAATCGACAACCTCGCGCTGGGGCTTGATATGAATATCGGATTGTCTTCAATGAAGGAATCCAATGAGTTTTTCGAATATTCATCCAATGGTATCTTGCTGAGTGCCGGACCTTTTCTCAGGTATTATTTTCCGGTTCAGAAAGTATTGCCTTATATTGAGGCGGGCGCCACCCTGGGTTCTTCAAAAACCACCTATGAATCAGGTTCTGAAAATGATGAATATAAGAGCAGTCTGAACTCGGTAGCTGGCGGAGTCGGGATTGCAGCTCTTCTGGGCGATAAGGTTTCATTTGATTTCATGGTTGGTTATATCTCCATGACAATGAAAGACAAAGAAGACAATCCGGACAACGAAAGAATTATCATCGGAACGCTGGGATTGAAATTTGGCGTGGTATTGTTTCTGTGATCGGGGGAGTTCATTTTTTAAGCATCTGCCAGTAAATACTCAGAATAGTTTAGCATAGTATTATTCATTTTTTCAAAAGGGACTCCATAAGAAAAAAGCCCTGCATGAACTGCAGGGCTTTTTTGTATATGTCACGATATCAGGATTTTGGAATGTCGTCAGCCGCATCTTCAGCCGCATCCCTGACTTCATCAGCTACATCTTCAGCTTTTGATTCAATGGTATCTGCCGCATCTTCAACAACCTCACCGGCCTTTTCAGCAACTTCCTCTACAGTTTCTTCTGCCTTATCTGCCAAAACTTCGGTGATTTCCTCAGGTTTGGCGGTGGAAGTGCGTATCTTTTCTTCAAGCTTGTCAACCACTTCAGATGCTTTGTCATCCAGTTTTTCTATTACATCTTCTGCCTTGTCCCTGACTTTGGACCCAAATTCTTTTGCTTTCACTTTGGTTTCTGCAGCGGCTTCTTTCACATCCTCAACCACATCTTCAAGTTTGTCGTCGAGTTTATCGGCAACTTCTCTGGTGTATTCCTTCACTGATTCGAAGGTATCGGCGGCCTTTTCTTTAAGTTCGGCTGACTTCACAGAGGCGGCTTCTTTCGAAGTACCGAACAGTTTCTTCAAAGAGTTGATAAATCCCATGTTGCTGCTTTTTTTGATTTATAATATGCAAATATAAGTTATAAAGTGCCATTTCACAATTATAAGGCTGATAATATGATCAAACCGGATTGTGTAATTGTTCAGTTGACGTACTGCCTGCGGTTGTCGTTTATGTATTGAAATACCTGCAAATTACACCGGGCATATTCGTCCATTTGATTTACAATGACAGGAAATTGTTTTGCATAATCTCTCATGCTTTTATTCCGGTATTTGTATAGTTTTGAACTTCCGTCATGTTTTACGATCAGGAAAAATTCCTTACCGATTACGCCATAATTGTTAATGCTGTTGACCATAATGTATGGCCGGGATTCCTTTACAAGGTCTATTCCCTGCGTGTTGTTGATCCAGGGATGACGGAGGATCCCCATGATGGTGGGAAAAACGTCAATCTGCCCGCCGATTTTGGTAAAAACCCGGTTTTCAGGAAGCAAGGCCGGAGCATAAAAAATCAAAGGGGTGTGATGATATTCCAGCGAGATATCATAACTGAGCTTCTTGTGTATTCCATGGTCGGCTACAAAGACGAACAGGGTATTTGAAAACCATGCTTCCTTTGAAGCCATTTCCATAAACTTACTGATCGACCAATCAGCATATTCAATGATCTGATCTTTAATATGATCGTTTTCAGGTTTGAAGTATTCAGGGATGTAGTAAGGACCATGATTGCTTGAAGTCAGAAAGCTCACCAGAAATGGCTTGCCTGATGCATGCAACTTATTGATCTCCGGAATTGAATACCTGAACATATAGTCGTCCGGGACGCCCAGTGTGGTTTTGGCTTCTCCCGACGGATAATCGTCTTCTGTAATAATCTGGTCGAAATCGTTGGTGCTCAGGAAGCCCTGAATATTGTCGAACTGACCATCGTGGGTGGTGATGTAAGTGGTGCTGTAACCAAGTTTTTTCAGGGCAGACGATATTCCGTTGTATTTCAGTATGCGGCTTTCGCGCATAGGTTGTTGCCTGAAAATGGCAGGGTAAGAGAACAGCGTGCTGAACACCCCATTGTATGTATGAATACCCGCGGTATAAATGCTGTCGAAATAATAGCTGTTCAGTGCCAGACTATCGAGGAAAGGTGTCAGGTTAAGTGTATTGCCATTCCGTTTCATTTTTGAAGCAGCCATGCTTTCCATAATAACGATGACAACATTTGGTTTGTTTGCGCTGATCGAATCAGGGATTATCTTCCTGTAGAGCGGATAGTATGTGTGCACGGAATCAATGCCAAGGTATTCCTGTACTTTGGAAATTGCATAATTTTCATCGATCAGCTCAATGACTTCATTTCGGTTATCAAGATCCTCAAGGTAGCTCTGCAATAAGGTAAAGACCGGATTCAGTCCCAATTGGTTGAGAAATGAATTGTCGGAGATATATGCCGTGCCGACTTTTATGGGGGACTTCTTTGCCAGCCGCCCGCGCATTCCAACCAGCATTAAACCCATAAAAATTAATGAGAAAGTAAGCTTAAGCCAGATGTTCCGCTTTATTACAGATTGCTCTTCAGCTTTTCTGAATATTCTTTTCAGGAGTTTATAAAACAGCATGGTTAACACCACAAATGGAATGATGTAAGCCCAATAACGGGGTTCTTCAAGAATCATTTTCATCACAAACCCGGGACTATCGATCCATTGTAAAGCTGAAATGGTAATGCGCGAAAAGAATTGATTGAAGTAAGGGATGTCTGAAGCGCAGATCGCGAAAGCCAGGGTGAAAAGGCCAGATACCAGGATGAACACGGTTTGATAAACAAGGTGAAAGCGCTTGCCTGTTATAAACAAAATGGTCAGCAGAAGGTAAGGCAGCATCAAAAGGTAGCCACTGATAACTATATCGAAACGGACACCCATAAAAAAGGCTTTGCCGATATCCCTCAGATTGGCAGAAATTCCGTCAATGTTTTCCAATCCGGTTAAGAAAAGAATAATCCGAAAGACGAAGAAAAAAAGGATGGCCAGCCCGTAAATCTTCAGGATCAGGCTGATGTTGTCCCATCCTTTTATTAATTTCAGCTTGTCCCGCAGACTTTTGTATTGCATTTCTAACCCTTATCGGTTTAAAAATCTGAGATCGTTGAAAACCGGGCTTGCTGAATCATAATCCAGGATCATGTTTCTGATTCCCAGATTTTTTGCAGCAATATAATTTGAGCTGTCAACCCCGTAAACTATCCGCTTGTTCAGCAATTTCTGCTCTTTCAGCCATTTTACATGATCTTCATCAATCCGGTTCAGAAAGCCCGACAAAAAATCAGGTTTCAGGTTTTTGGGAATCAGGTTGTACATCCATTCCTTCCCGGCATTAAAGCCTTCGAGCGCTGTGATAACTGCAGGGTATTTCATTTCAATATAAAACAGGAAGAGTGCATCGGCACTGGCAACAATTACCGACTTTTCTAATCCGTATTTTCTGATAATGGCTGCAATCTCATCAGCCTCACCAAAACCAGTGAGTTTCATATCAAAATAAAAGATGAAATCATTTCCAAAACGATCAAGAACATCGGTCAGGGTAGGGACATAAAAACCAGTAGTCCTGCCATGATGTATAAAAGGAAGTTTTTTCAATTCAGCAGTTGATATATCTCCGATGAATTGATCATATCCAATCATTCTGCCGGCATCTGTATCGTGAAAAAGAATAAAATCCCCATCGGCAGATTTCCGCAGATCGAATTCCACTGCCCTGAACCCCAGTCGTTTTGCTTCGCCAATGGATTCAAGGCTGTTTTCCGGAAAATCTCTGACTACTCCCCTGTGTGCAAACATCAGCAAGGAATCTGCCGGATCAGGAAACAGCTGGTTTACCGGCTTATTCCTAAAACCTCCGAAAGAAAAGCTAATTGCAAGATAGACTGCAACAATTATAATTATTGCAATCAGCAGCGCTTTTATTATTCTGATGTAAATAGATTTGTTTTTCAATACGTCAGCAAGTGAAGTTCCTGAAGATCATAAATCAGGAAGACAAATGGAATCTGATTTTAGCAGAATAGTTTAACCGATCAGGAATTCAGCGCACTCACGGCCATCCAGGCCATAAGACCAGCACCGGTTTCCAGCGCTTTTTCATCCACATCGAACCGGTCGGTATGCAGGTTATGCACAATATTTCTTTCTTCATTCCTGGTTCCCAGGCGGTAAAAACATGATGGAATCTGTTGTGAATAGTAGGCGAAATCTTCCGCTGTCATTCTCAGGTCAAGGTCTGCAACGTTTTCCGCTCCAAGATACTCTACGGCGGCCTGCCGGGCTTCTTCAGTAACCAGGTCGTCATTGACGAGGAAAGGATATCCCTTGTCGATAAATACCTCGCAGGAGCCACCCATGCTTCCGGCGATGGAGGTAGCCATTCTTTCGATCCTCAGATGGGCTTCTGAGCGCCAGGCTTCGTCGAAAGTGCGGAGCGTGCCGTCAAGCTTCACTTCATTGGGTATGATGTTGGTGCGCCCTTCGGCTATAAAGCGGCCGAACGAAAGCACTGCCGGCAGCTGGGGAGGAGCCGTGCGGCTGACAATCTGCTGTAGTGCAACAAGGATGTGTGCGGCAATCAGCACAGGGTCTACATTTAATTCAGGGGTTGCGCCATGGCCGCCTTTGCCTTTAACGGTCAGGTAGATCTCATCGGTGGAGGCCATGTATTTGCCCGGCTTCATGCCGACTTTCCCGGCTTCGAGCGAGGGAAGCACATGTTGTCCGAACATCTTCTGTGGGGCGGGATTTTTCAAAACGCCCGCTTTGATCATCATGGAAGCGCCTCCCGGAAATTTCTCCTCCGAGGGCTGGAAGATCAGTTTGATGCTGCCTTCAAAGTGATCCTTCAGATCATTTAATATACGGGCCGCCCCCAGCAGGCAGGTCATGTGCACATCGTGACCGCAGGCGTGCATCACTCCGGGGTTTTGGGAGCAGTAGTCGACCTGGTTTTTTTCATTTATGGGCAGGGCATCCATATCGGCCCTGAGTGCAATCACCTGTTTGCCCGGATTTCTGCCTTCGATCAAGCCCACAACGCCATGCACCGCCATGCCGGTTGTGAAAGGAATCCCGTATCCGGCAAGTTTTGCCTGAATAAATGCCGATGTTTCCTTTTCCTGCATCGAAAGTTCGGGGTGCATGTGCAGGTGTCGCCGTATGTCCTGCAGTTCCGGTTTTAGATCAGCGGCTTTTTGTTTTATGGCTGTAATTAACTCCATTTGTCTCCTGGTTAGGGTTAACGAAAATCGGCACAGTGTATGTGATCAACAGCCGGCTGTCAGCTGAGAAAGGGGTTACTCATTTTTTCGTAGCCAATGCTGGTTTTGGGACCGTGGCCGGGATATACAGTATAATCATCAGGCAAGGTAAAAAGTTTCTGCTGTATACTTTCCATCAGGATGTCGAAGTCGCCGGTAGGGAGGTCGGTCCGCCCGATGCTGCCATAGAAGAGTACATCGCCAGCAATCACAAATTTCTGTTCGTGGTTCACCAGGCAAATGCTGCCATTGGCATGCCCGGGGGTGTAACGGACCTCAAGCGTGATGCCGCCGAATTTCAGCACGTCACCGTCTTCGGTAAATATTTCAGGTTTTATGATCTCCTCAACTTTAAGGTTAAACACTGAGCCAAATTCACGGGCTGTTTCCCAGAACATTCTGCTGCCGGTATGTCCGGTTGGTTTTAAACCATATCTTTCGCAAACAAAATGATTCCCGAGGATATGGTCAACATGAAAATGGGTGTTGATCAGGGCCACGGGCCGGAGCCGCTTTTCGTCGATGTAGCCTGAAAGTTTCTGCTGTTCCTGGATGTTCTCACAACCCGGGTCAATGATTACGCAGTTGCCATCCTGATCTGAAATGACAAAAGAATTTACTGAAAATGAATTGAATACAAAGGTTTTAACAGTTATCATAAAAGTGTGACTTCGATTGAAATGACAAAGGTAACTGATTATTCCATCCGTTTACCTCTCCCGCTTTGCTGAAGCCTTGCCTGACAGTGCCATTTAGGGCCTGGCCATGAAAATTTCTTTGCCTTGTGGATATATCGGTATGACATTTGCTGCGAAAGCACCTGTTTTCAGGCCGGCTTCAACAAGTACGGTTTTTTTGTGTTAATTTTACATCCTGGTTTTCGGATCGAAGATGAACAATTTATCTGGCAGGTACGGTATTTTTAAGCTTAAATTTTTGGGTACAATCCTTTTCGGATTGTTGTCCCTGATGCCTGTGCATGCCCAGTTCTATAATGGTTCACAGATGCCGTTCGGCAAAAGCCGTGTCCAGTACGGTGACTTTCTCTGGACATACTATCGTTTCAATGATTTTGACACTTATTTCTACCTGAACGGCAAGGAACTGGCCATTTATACTGCCCGGTATGCCAAAGAGATACTGCCGGAGCTGGAATCGTTGCTGGAAACGCGGATGAGTGATAAAATAGAGTTCATCGTTTTCAACTCCCTCACCGATCTAAAGCAGAGCAATATTGGTCTGGTAAGTGAACAGCAGTATAATATCGGTGGTATTACGCATATTATTGAAAATAAAGTCTTTATCTATTTCGATGGCAATTATGCCAACTTTGAGAAGCAGATCAGGGCAGGAATGGCCAGGGCATTGATAGATCAATCAATTTATGGGGGATCGGTGGGCCGGCAGATTACCAATGCCACGCTGATGAGCATGCCCGCCTGGTTTATCGACGGCCTGGTATCTTATATAGCGGAAGACTGGAATACCGAAATTGACAACTATATGCGCGAAGGTATTCTCTCGGGCCGTTACCGGAAATTCAATCATCTGAAAGGAGAAGATGCCATTTATGCCGGACATGGAATCTGGAAATACATCGCTGACAAATATGGTAAACAGGCGATTCCGAATATCATTTATCTGGCAAGGGTCAGCCGCAATGTTGAGACCGGATTTCTTTACGTGCTTAATATTTCGTTTCGTAATCTGGTTAAAGAATGGTACGAATCATACCGCGGTCAATACCTCAACAGCGACGAAAACAGGCTGAAGCCCGTTGCCGCTCCGGTGCAGAAGAAGGTTAAAAAAGCTGTAGTTTATGACCGGGTGCGATTAAGCCCTGACGGAAAGTATATGGCCTGGATCAGCAATCAGGACGGACAGGTAAAAGTGTGGTTGCATGATACCCGCAATGGTAAATCTAAAGTTGTCTACCGTCAGGGTCACCGGCTTGATGAGAAAAATGACCTTTCCTATCCCCTGGTAGAGTTTCACCCTAACGGGAATACCCTGGGACTTATAACAGAACGCAAGGGCGAAATGAGGTTTTACCAGATTAACCTTGAATCGCACAAACGGACCTGGCAATTTATTTACGGTTTTCAGAAAATTGTGGATATGGCCTATTCGCACGATGGGCGGAGGTTTGTGATGTCCGCCGTCAGGAAAGGGCAGACCGATATTTATGTCTACAATATCGCTGCTTCCGCGGCCGAGCAGATTACCAGGGATGTTTACAACGATCTGAACCCTGTATTTATCAACAATTCCCGGCAGATAGTCTTCAGTTCCAACCGGCCTTCGGATACCCTCACCGAGGAACCAAAGATCAGTAAACCGGGATTTGATCATAAGCATGATCTTTTTCTCTATGATTACGCCGCCAAAAGCAAAGTGCTTCGTCGCATCACGGATACACCCTATGCCAATGAAATTCAGCCGGTGGAATATGAAAACGGCTATATCTCATACCTGGGCGATGAGAACGGGATATACAACCGTTACCTCGCCGGCTTCGACAGCGTGATTACCCATGTTGATACGGCAGCGCATTACCGTTATTTTACCCGCACATACGGGCTTACCAATTACGCCCGTAATATCGTGTCGCACACATCTTCGCCACGTTCGGCAAAAATGGCGGAGATCATCCACTCCGGCCAGTTCAGGACCATCTATAGCTACGACCAGGTTCCCGCGCGCGGAGTTGAGCGCTTAACGCCTCCGCTTACCGGCTATATGGAGCAAAAAATGCTGGAAATCAGCATGCTGAAAGAGAAAGAAAAGTCGGCCCCGGCACAGGTCAAGCCTAAGGAAAGGCGCAGGCGATTCGTAAATGTGTATGCCGGTGATCCGGAATTACCGGCATCCGACAGCCTCATCGATCTTGATCAGTACCGGCTCGGCAGGGAAGGGCTGAAACGGCCGGGCAGTCAAAGCGGGCTTTCCTCAGTTGATGAAAAAGATAATTTCGTGATTCCCAAACAAAGAAATTACAATGTGGAATACCGGATTAACGAATTGGTGAGTCAGCTTGACTTTAATTTTCTGAGCACATCCTATCAGCCCTTCTCTGGTGGCGGCGGTCCTATTTTCCTCACGCCCGGGTTAAATGCATTTTTCAGGATCGGCTTGTCCGATCTGCTTGAGGATTACCGGATTGTTGCAGGCGTGAGGCTTGACTTTAACCTGGTGAATAATGAATATGTCGTCAGCATAGCCAATCTCAAACACCGGCTCGACAGGGAGATCTATTTCCACCGCCAGTCAATTGAGCAGATCAGTCTCTACTCGATTGTAAGGTACCGTATTCATGAATTGCATTACATACTGAAATATCCCCTGAATCCATTGCTTTCGGTAAAAGGTACTGCCACGATGCGCAAAGACAGGGCTGTTTTTATGTCGACCGATCAGTATAACCTGCGGGAACCTGACATCAACCGCTACTGGGTATCAGGTAAGGGAGAACTGACCTATGATGCCACAAGGCAGCTGGGGCTGAACCTGCTCGATGGATTGCGTTACAAGGTTTTCGGAGAATATTACCAGCAACTCGACGGGGATAGCAAAAACACCAATATGGTAGTTCTGGGATTTGATATCCGCCATTATCTGCCCATTCACCGGAATTTCATCTGGGCTAACCGTTTTGCCACCAGTACCTCATTTGGCAAAAGCAGGCTGATTTATTATATGGGTGGGGTAGATACCTGGCTGGCGCCGAAGTTTACCACCGATGCACCCATTGATTATTCCCAGAATTATGCCTACCAGACCCTGGCTACGAACATGCGCGGTTTCTATCAGAATGTGCGGAATGGCAACAGCTTTGCGGTGATCAATTCAGAGCTTCGTTTCCCGGTCTTCAGTTACCTGGCCAACCGTCCGCTCCGGTCTGATTTTCTGACCAATTTCCAGCTGATTGCCTTTGGCGATCTGGGAACAGCCTGGACGGGAGCCACTCCTTATGCCGATGAAAACGCCTTGTTTACCCGGGTAATCAGCCGCGGCCCCCTGCTGATTACCATCCGTGAGCAACGTGAACCACTGGTTGGCGGGTTGGGCTTCGGTGCCCGAACCAGGCTGCTCGGTTATTTTCTCAGGGCAGATTACGCCTGGGGTATTGAGGATATGGTTATTAACAAACCGGTGTTCTACATATCGCTCAGCCTCGACTTCTGATTCAGGCTCCCCTTCTTATTCCATTTCTATTTAATCATTGATAATGAGTATGATATGAACGATTTACGCATTGTTCTGCCTTTTCTGTTTTCCTTATTCTTTTAGAATCAACACCTCAGGTTATTCACCATGGCAATTGTTAATAACTCCTGACCGATTGTGGAAACTTTAAACGTATCCCAAAGCTAAGATTGACGACATTTGCATTCCGGCTACGCCTGCGCGGCTTTCAGCTTCTATATTGATAATCAGTTTCTTATTTCTATCTGCCAATACCTGATGCAACTAACCAGAAAAGCCCGGCCGAAAAATAATTATTAATAATATTTCTTTTTCGGTTTCAATCAATTACGACAGAATCCGGGGGGATTGTTGAAAAGTCAATCTTGCCACTCACAATTAGCTGTTGTATATTGGTCTTTCCGATCAGAAGGGAGTAAAAACCAACGCAATTGCCTTTTGATCAGATTAATATAATTTGGCTGACAACGTATTCAAAAACCACCATTAGAGCCTTAAACTATGGATATCAACTTGTTTGCAAATCTGGAAGAGGTTGCTGAAACAAAAGAAAAGGAAAGAACAGGGGATTATTATAATGAAATGCTTGAAAAGCGCGTAAGGCCTGCTGTGCCGGAAAAGATCGAATTGCAACCGGAACAGAAAGTTAACAAAATGGAAGAATTGGTAATTGAAAACGAGCCTACAGTGCAGGCGGCTGAAAAGAAAGCCCCTGTATCTTATTCGCATGAAGAAATCCTTGAAAAGGCCACGGAATATTTCAAGGGCGATACACTGGCAGCCAATGTGTGGATGAACAAGTATGCCCTCAAGGACAGCGATGGAAATATTTATGAACTGACTCCTGATGACATGCACAGGCGTCTTGCCGCCGAGGTAGCCAGAATTGAACGTAAATATCCCAATCCGTTAAGCGAAGACGAAGTCTTTGAGCTTTTCCGGAATTTCCGCTTTATTATTCCCCAGGGCAGCCCCATGGCGGGGATGGGCAACAATTTCCAGGTTTCATCCCTGTCGAACTGTTTTGTGATAGGGGGTGATGGAAACTACGATTCATACGGCGGCATCATGAAGATAGACCAGGAACAGGTGCAACTGATGAAGCGCAGGGGAGGTGTAGGCCATGACCTTTCACACATCAGGCCAACCGGCAGCCCGGTGAAAAACAGCGCGCTTACCTCAACCGGTATAGTGCCTTTCATGGAACGGTATTCAAATTCCACCCGCGAGGTTGCCCAGGATGGCCGCAGAGGAGCCCTGATGCTTACCATTTCGGTGAAACATCCTGATGCAGAAAGATTTATTGATGCCAAACTGGAACAGGGCAAAGTTACCGGTGCCAATGTATCGGTAAAAATTGACGATGAGTTCATGCAATCGGTCATAAGCGGGAAGCCATACCGCCAGCAGTACCCGATTCATGCGCATAATCCGATGAAAATTCAGGAGATTGACGCTCAGGCATTGTGGAATAAAATTATCCACAATGCATGGCAATCGGCAGAGCCCGGTGTACTCTTCTGGGATACGGTTACCCGTGAGTCGGTTCCCGACTGCTATGCTGACCTTGGTTTCAAAACCCTCTCCACCAATCCATGCGGCGAAATCCCGTTGTGCCCTTATGACAGCTGCCGCCTGATCGCCCTGAACCTGTTTAGTTACGTGGAGAATCCATTCACTGCTGAAGCCAGGTTTAATTTTGACCTTTTCAGGAAGCATTCAGCCTATGCCCTGAGGATTATGGACGACATCATTGACCTGGAATCGGAAAAAATCGATGCCATTCTTGGTAAAGTAAATTCGGATCCTGAAGATGAAGAGATCAAGCGCATTGAAAGGAAGATGTGGGAAAATATCAGAACAAAGACCCTGCAGGGCCGCCGGACTGGTATTGGAATAACTGCAGAAGGCGATATGCTTGCTGCACTTGGATTACGATATGGCACCGACGAAGCCACGATATTCTCTGTTGAGGTACATAAAACGCTGGCTGTTGAGGTTTACGGTGCCTCTGCCGACCTGGCCGGCGAACGTGGCCCTTTCCCGATTTACAACTCCGAGCGCGAGAAAGGCAACCCGTTCATTCAGCGCCTCAGGCAGGAATCTCCGGAAGTATATGAAAAGATGGTAAGAAACGGCCGGCGCAACATCGCCATGCTGACCATCGCACCAACGGGGAGTGTAAGTATCTGTACGCAAACCACCTCGGGAATCGAACCGGTGTTTATGGTAAGCTATAAACGCCGCCGTAAGGTGAACCCCAATGATAAAAACGTAAATGTAACCTTTGTTGATGAAATCGGGGATTCATGGGAAGAGTATAATGTATTTCACCCCAAATTCATTGACTGGCTGCAGATAAATGGTTACGAGCCGGATCAGGTAAAGCTGTACGAGGAAGCAAAACTTCAGGCCATCATCGAGAAATCGCCTTATTACAAAGCTACTTCCAATGATATTGACTGGGTAAGCAAGGTGCAGATGCAGGGCGCCATACAGAAGTGGGTGGATCATTCCATCAGTGTTACGGTTAACCTGCCAAAAGAAGCCACCGAGGAGCTGGTAAGCCAGGTTTATAAGACCGCCTGGGAAAGTGGCTGTAAAGGAATGACCATTTATCGCGATGGTTCACGCTCAGGTGTGCTGGTTGGCGCCGACAAGAAGGAAGATGCAGTTGAGTTCCGCGAAACAAAGGCCCCTCCCAGACCGCAGAAACTCGAAGCCGATGTGGTCCGCTTCCAGAATGATTATGAGAAATGGATTGCCGTTATCGGCCTGCTTGATAATAAGCCCTATGAGGTTTTCACAGGGAAAGCCGATGGGTTCTATTTGCCTCCCTGGGTGCAGAAAGGATGGGTATTGCGCAACAAGGTTGAAAATGAACCGGCCAGGTACGATTTTCAGTTTCTTGATAAAGACGGATACAAAGTAACCATTGAAGGGCTTTCGCGGTCTTTCAACAAGGAATTCTGGAATTATGCCAAGCTGATATCCGGAATCCTCAGGCATGGGATGCCCCTGCCGTTCCTGGTGAACCTGGTGGAAAACCTGAATTTTGACAATGACAGCATCACCACATGGAAGAATGGGGTTGTCCGTTCGTTGAAACGCTATATTCCCGATGGCACATCGGTGAGCAGTAAAACGGAGTGTCCGAGCTGTGGCGAGAAAGACGGCCTGATGTATAAAGAGGGTTGCCTTACCTGCAAGCATTGCGGCTATTCCAAGTGCAGTTAATGGTTATGGTAAAGTGAAGAAAACCCCGCGCTGAAAAGGGCGGGGTTTTCTGTATCTGTGCATGAAGGATAGGCTGATCAGAAATGAATTTTATGGTAATCAAAGGTCTGATTGTCCCTGAAATGTCTGATTTTAGCAGCGATCATCAGAAATATTTTCAAATCATGCCGGGTGAGCCAGGCAATAGCTTCAGGCTGGTTATGACAGGCGTCGGATAACACAGCCAGGAAGTAATGTTTGTGGTAATTCAGCCAGTCATAGGCCTTTTTGTCGTCATCAATAGCTGAATCGAGGGCGGCAAGTTCGGGATAACCATTGGCCATCAGCCACTTGAATGCCTGCTCACTGCCCCTGATGGCACTCGACAAGGCTGCCAGCTCCGGATAACCGTTATTCAGCAGCCAGTTCAGCAGCTCTTCATTACCGGTGAAAGTCTCACCGAAAGCAATCAACACCTTTACCGGATAATCTACCATTTCACGAATATACGGAATTGTATCATTGGATCCCTGAATCACCCCGGTAAACCGGATAATCAGTGATGAATAACTGCTTAATACAAACTGTCGATCGCGGCAGCCAAAGCGTAATCCTTTTCAGTGACCTCATTGCCGGCATCATGCGTTGACAGGCGGATGATGACCTTATTATATAAGTTTGTCCATTCCGGATGATGATCCGATTTTTCAGCGAGCAGGGCCACCCGGGTCATAAAAGCAAAAGCCTCACTGAAATTACTGAATGTAAAAACTTTTTCAATGGCAATTTTATGGCCTGACTCAAGTGAAACTTTTTCCCACATATCTGCATATTTAATATGTCAGATCAACAACAGGGTTGCAGATAATGTTCATTGATCAGAATACCTCGTAAGGGATAGCCAGGGGCTCAAGCCGTCGGGCGATGTCCAGAAGTTCTGCCTGTGAAATTTTCTCAATTCCCTGTTCGGGTGTGCTTCTTTCAATGGGATAGATCATGACCAGTGAAGGCCTGATTTTTTCGAGATAACCCAGCCAGGGGCTGATCTCGGATTCAATGGTATTGTCAATCGAAACCCCGTTGATCACTCCCCTGAGAAAAAGTGTCTGAATCACAACCTTACCCCCGAAGGAGGCAAGCCGGCTGACGATATCTGCCAGTTTTACAGGTGAAGCAGGGCGGTTGATCAGTTCAAAGGTTTCCTGGGTGCCTGCATCGAGTTTAAGTACATTGTTATCGATTTTCAGCAGGGCTTCCCTGACTACAGGGATGTGCAGGCGGGTGGCATTTGAGAGTACGGTAATTTCGGCCTGCTGAAAAATTTCATCCCTCAGCCTGATGGTATTATCAATAATGGCCGGGAAACCGGGATGCAGGGTAGGCTCTCCGTTCCCGGCAAAAGTAATATTATCAGGCTTTAATCCACTGTTTTTCAGTTCCCTGAAACGGTTTTCCAGGGAATTGATGATGCTTTCGGTATTGTTGAGTTTTGCTTTTTTATCCTGGGCAGGATGGGTAAGTCCACACTCGCAGTATACACAATTGAAAGTACAGAATTTCATATCAAGGGGAAGCAGGTTCACCCCCAGCGATACGCCAAACCGCCGGCTCTTCACGGGGCCGAATACAATATCATCAAAAAGGAAGCAGGCCATAACAGACTTTTGTGCAAATGTACGAACTAATTATAATCACAAATGTGTGGTATTGGCGGCCATCATGTTGAGGATCTTTTAAATTTATTTGTAAAACAGGTAACCGACTGCTGTATTGGAATATCTTTGTACCTGCTATCGTTTCACAAAGCCTATGACGCCCTCACTCAATGAAATAAAAGCTCCGGTCGGGGAACACATTACGGAATTTGAAAAGAAATTCAGGAATTCGATGCGCAGCAATGTGCCGTTGCTAGATCGCATTACTGGATACCTGGTAAAGCGGAAAGGAAAGCAGATAAGGCCGCTTTTTGTGTTTCTGACGGCTGAGGCATGCGGGTCGGTCAATGACGCGACATACCGTGCAGCTTCGCTGATTGAGCTTTTACACACTGCCACCCTGATTCACGATGATGTGGTGGATGATTCCAATGAAAGGCGCGGCTTTTTCTCCCTCAACGCATTGTGGAAGAATAAAATATCCGTGCTGGTGGGTGATTATTTGCTCTCGAAGGGATTGCTGTTATCGCTTGATAACAATGATTTTGAGCTGCTGCGCATAGTTTCGGATGCGACCCGTGAGATGAGCGAAGGAGAATTATTGCAGATAGAAAAAGCGCGCAGGCTTGATATCAGCGAAGAAATATACTTTGAGATAATCCGCAAAAAAACCGCCTCACTGATTGCCTCATGTTGTGCCTGCGGGGCCGCTTCATCAGGGGCAGATGCAGAAACAGTAAAGAAACTCCACCGTTTCGGCGAACTTACCGGAATCGCTTTTCAGATCAGGGATGATCTTTTCGATTACAGCAAAAGCTTTGATACGGGGAAGCCCAACGGTATTGATATCAAGGAGAAGAAAATGACCCTCCCGCTGATATACCTGCTCAATAACAGCAGCTGGCCTGAAAAGCGCAGGATTATCAATATTGTGAAAAACTATAACGACCACCCCTCAAAAGTAGCAGCCCTGATTCAGCAGGTAAAGGATACCGGTGGTATCGCCTATGCCGAGGCCCGTATGCTGGAATACAGGGAGCAGGCGCTGAACATACTCCGGGAGTTTAAACCGAGTCCGGCCAGGGAATCACTTGAAAAGCTGGTTGTGTTTACCACCGAGCGCAATGGTTGAGTTAAAAACAACCCGGTTTATGCTTTTTTCATCGTAAAGGCAAAGGTTGTGCCTATGCCTTGAGTGCTGCGTACATGAATGGTCTGCTCATGGGCTTCGATAATGTGTTTTACGATGGCCAGCCCGAGTCCCGAACCGCCCTGCTCACGGGAGCGCCCTTTATCTGTCCGGTAAAAGCGTTCGAATATGCGGGGCAATTCTGTCTCATTGATACCGTTACCGTTATCGGTCACTTCCACAAGGATATTCTCATCCATGTCAAAAAAGCTGATCTTGGTTGAACCCTTCTCCTGGTTTCCATATTTTATGGAGTTGTCAATCAGGTTGATCAGTACCTGGCGCAACCGCTCCTTGTCGGCAAGAATATACACCGGCTTTTCATAGTTTCCGCCGAAATAAATGTTATTGTTTCTTTTCCTGGCTTTGATTTCCAGAAATTCCATTACTTCACGGGTAAGGGCCAGAATATCCGTCTTTTTCAGATTAAGCTGAAGTTCACTGGACTCAAGTTGTGAAATGGTTTCCAGATCCTCAACAATCGCGATCATGCGGTTGATGCTTTTTTCAGTGCGCATTAGGTACTCTTTGTTAATGCTGGGATCTTCCAGTCCGCCGTCAAGCAACGTAAGCACGTAACCCTGAATGTTGAAGATGGGTGTTTTCAATTCATGGGAAACATTGCCAAGAAACTCCCTGCGATACTGTGCCATTCGTTTAAGTTCCTCAACCTCCTTGCTTTTTGTTTCCCCCCACTCCGCAACCTCCTGATAAACAGTTTCGATCGTTTTCCCCTTAAAGGAGGAAGTCTTGTCGTTATCCTTTGAGATTTTACGGTTTCTGATGGTTTTATATATCAGTCTGATTTTTTCATAAATGAATTTTTCAAGGGTGTATCTGAAGAGGAAGTTGGTAAAGACAAAAAGTACCGACCCTCCTCCGGCGATAAGCCACCAGCCTGAAACCGCGGGGAAAAGAAAAGTAAATAACAAGCTCAGCGCCAGAAATAACACTGTGATCAACAGCGCATTATTAAGTGCGAGTTTACGGGGATTGGAGAAGTCAATATTCATATCGGACCGGAATTATTTGCGATTGTTCAGGCTTCGTATTTATAGCCAACCCCTTTGATGGTTTTAATATTCTCAAGCCCTATTTTTTCACGTATTTTTCTCACATGCACATCTATGGTACGGTCACCAACGATTACATCGTTGCCCCATACACTGGAAAATATTTCCTCTCTTGAAAATACTTTATTTGGACGCGAAGTAAGCAGCAGAAGCAGTTCAAATTCTTTTTTCGGAAGCGAGATTTCTTTACCATCTTTTATTACAACATACTTTTCTCGGTCGATGGTCAGGTCCGGCAGATTTACCGGTTGATCCGGCGATTTTCTGCTTCTGTACCGCCGCAGCAGGGCTTTTACCCTGCTTGTAAGCACTTTTGGCTTGATGGGCTTTGTAATATAATCGTCAGCACCGGCTTCAAAACCCGCGATCTGCGAATAGTCCTCGCCCCGGGCAGTCAGAAAAACGACAATGGTCTCTGAAAAACCGGGGAGCAATCTGATTTCACGGCAGGTTTCAATTCCGTCCATCTCAGGCATCATCACATCCAGAATAACCAGGTGAGGGTTTTCATTACGGGCCAGTATCAAACCTTCACGCCCGTTTTTTGCCTTCAATACCTGGTATCCTTCTTTTTTCAGATTATAACTGAGAAATTCCAGCACATCCGTTTCATCGTCAACAAGAAGGATCTTAAATTGGCTGTTTTCCATAAAAAGTGAATACTTATCAGACAGACCTACCAAAATTAATCGAATTTCGGTGAATTTTAAAATATTGTCTGCTGCCTGGCAATAATTTAATTCAAATTTGGATTATTTGGCCTGATATTTATACATTCCTGTATTAGCCGGCTTGTGTTGCTCACTCCGGAAAGGATAAATCAGCTGCATAACATTATGGTAAAGGCTGCGTTATATTCTGATCTAAAATTGCTAAAAATGAAAGTGATCATTCCCGTACTCGCGCTTTTATTGACTTTTCAGGGTTACAGTCAGTCATCTCCGGTGCACGATGCCGTTATCGTGGCGGAAACACCGGTGCATTGCCTGAATGAAGCGGAAAAAGAGCTTGCTTCAGCGATCAATGCATACAGGAGCATAAAAAAGCTTGCTCCGGTTCCTTTGTCGGTATCCTTGTCGCAGGTAGCCCGGCTGCATGTTCTGGACCTTGCAGAAAACTATAAGATCGGCGGTAAGTGTAACATGCACAGCTGGTCATCTGATCCGAGGTGGAGTTCATGCTGCTATACCGATGACCACCGCAAAGCCTCCTGTATGTGGGATAAGCCGCGCGAACTAACCAGTTACACCGGAGATGGTTATGAAATCGCATTTTACTCAAACTATGATTATTCTTCGGACAAGGATTTTGCTTTGGATGCCCTTGAAGGATGGAAAAGCAGTAAAGGGCATCATGACCTGATTATTAACCGGGGCAAATGGACAACGGCGGGCTGGAAGGCCATGGGTGTCGGCGTTTTTGATGGATATGCCGTTGTATGGTTCGGGGAGTTGCCCGACCGGGCAGGATCACCTGAAGGATGCAGCGGCAAATAAAATTTCCTTACCTTTATTTCCGGAAAGTGTTTTGTAGTTTGTAACTTTGAGAAATGAAGGTATTTTACTCATTATTGTCAGTTTTACTCTTTTTAACTGTTGGTTTGCAGGCTCAGCAGTTCTCCGGTGGTGTGAAGGCTGGACTTGTCGGCAGTCAGGTGGCCGGGGATATGTATTCAGGCTATCACAAGGCTGGCATTAATCCGGGTGTCTGGGTGAGCCTTGCTACCGGAAAGCGGTCTTCGGTTCAGATGGAACTGGGGTATATTCAGAAAGGCAGCCGGGAGAACCCTGATTTTGAAAAGAACCGTTTCGATACCTATATCATGCGTCTCGGATATATTGAATTGCCCTTTCTATACAGGATTAATTACAGTGAGCTGCTTGGTTTCGAGGCCGGCCTGGCCATGAATTTTCTGATCCACCAGAAGGAGACCTTTAATGGATATGAGACCGTTGAATCACCTTTCCGGGGACAAAATCTATGTTTTACCGGAGGCATGTCCATTCGCCTGAACGACCGGATACGAATCAATGTCCGTACAGATAACTCTCTGTTCTCAATCAGAAAAAACAGGGTTTCGGGAGATGTATGGCGATTCTGGGGATACGGGCAGTTCAGCGATGCGCTGGTACTTTCCGCCTACTATACTTTATAAAAAAACCGGCCCTGAATAAGCCGGTTTTTTATTGAACCTTTTATTGTAAACCCGGTTCAATTTTTCTGACGTTGTAGGCGACTTCTTCGCCGCGTTCGTTGCGCCTGATTTCAAATTCGACCATATCTCCATCCATGATTTCATTGAAGTTGCCATCGAGGACATCTTCGTAATGGAAAAACAGGTTGTTGGGAGGAAACGCGATAAATCCGTATCCACTCTTCATATTGAGGGTACGGCTGCGTTGCACGCCTTCAGGAACCGGTTTGTTGATGTATTTCATCCGGTTTTCATCCTGCTTATCGAACAGATTCGATATCACAGCATCATTCTTGTTCAGCCGGTTGTCGATCAGTTCGTGCATGGCCACAGGATAAGTCACCTCCTCCAGTAATTCCTGGGATGTGCGTGTTACACTTTCACGTCCGTTCATGTCCTGATACCTGAAATCCCAGCTCAGCAGCATGACCCTCGTTCCAAGCGTATTAAGTTTCCGCACGAGCGGAACGTAATCTCCGTCAGATGCGATAAGCACCAGCACATCAAATTTTTTGAAAACGGACAGTTCGTAAGCCTCGAGTGCGAGCCATACGTCAATCCCTTTTTCTTCACGTTTTCCACCGCGCATGCGCAGTGGCAGGTAATGTGTAATTACCTTTTCTCCCATAAGGATATCGTCAAATATCCTTTCAGCGTAAAGCTTGTTTTCGCTGCTCTGTGCTTCGTAAGCACTTAACCTCCCCCGGAAGTAATGTGAATCAACAATGTGGCACAATTTAACGTCAATTCCCTCCTCCTTTGAAACACGATTACGGATGAAGTTATGCAATCCCTCAATACTTATCCGCGCATTACGTTCGTGCTCGTAGTAATAATAATTACTTACATGAAGAAAATAATTGCCATCATAAAAAACGCCAATTTTGATCATACTATTCGTGTCGTTCATTTTGATATAAAATAATGGTTAGAAATAATAAAAATTGATACTTATGCTTAGCTTTTATGCTCCCAATGTCGTTTTTACCCTCAATCTGCAAAGATAATCAATAAACTAACCATTGGTTTCGATATTGCTTAAAAAGTGTTAAAAAAACACTTATAACTTTTCGGATGGTGAATAATATGCTGAAATACCTATGGTTCCCGGGCCGGCGGGTCTTCCTGAAGCAGAAATCGTTTCTTCATTTCTGATATAAATCCTTTATTGGATTGTGAAGCCGGAGATATATGCTGACAGTGATTAAAACCACATCAGTATACCGGCCCGGCGGGGTGAACTGTATTTGCTACAGGAAAGCAAACCATAGGATATTTTCCGAACAGAAATGGCCGGTGCCTCACGCACCGGCCACTGTAGGCAGAAATTTCTAATTTGATTAATGGTTCACAATCAGTTTTACATACTGGCGGATGTCATTGGTTTCTACCGAAAGTATGTAAATGCCGTTTGAGAATCCTGAAAGGTCAAGCCCTGCAGAACCTGAGAAGGGAGCTGTCCGGGTAATCAATTCTTTTCCGGCAGTGTTGAATACCCTTAGGGTTGCAGGTCCGGAGAATCCATTCAGATTAATGTTGAAATAGCCGGTTCCCGGATTTGGAAACACCTGCACAGATTGTCTCTCTTCAGGACTGATTACTCCCATGCAATAATCCACGGTAATATATCCTTCTTTCACAATTGTCTGGGATGATACTCCGTCACTGATGGTAAGGGTGACATCATAAACGCCGGGTTCACGGTAGGTTACCACCGGATTTTGCTCATTGGAAGTGTCAGGTACTGCACCGGGGAAACTCCACGCCCATGAGATGATGTTACCAGCGGAGAAATCTGTAAATTCAATTTCTTCAAGTTCACAAACCTTTGTTTCGGAAGCAATAAAGTTGGCAAGTAACGGGGCTGAACTGCTCAGTCCGAAAAAGTTGATGTACGCCAGCATCAGCGAGTCTTTTACCGAGCGGCTGTCGCTGTCGCGCAACCCTCCGAATTCAAATGATGATCCTATGGTTCTGTAGATACCGCCGTCGTATGCGATGGCTGTGTAGTACTCAGGTAAGGAATTCCTGAACAGCGGCACGGCATTTTCGAGGGGTAACAGGCGGTCGATATAGTTGTTGTCGCCCTCAAATTCAAAGGACATATTCTCTGTCATGGTTCCGCTCTCACCATTCAGGGTTTTAAGGTCGCCGCTGCCGTCGGTATCTCCATCGATCATAAACATCGGGTGAGCCGGGGTGGGGGTGTTGTATGCCCAGGTATCCCCGCCTTCCAGATAAACCTTACCGCCTGCATTCATGAAGTTAGCCAATGCCTGGCCCTGAGCATTGGTAAGTACGGCATTGGAAGTATAGGTACCAAGGCAGACGAAAATCGACTGATAAGGTCCGAGAATCAGGGGCCATGAAGTGAGGTAATCAGCCGTTACCGAAAGATTGGTAAGACAGTTTCTGATTACCGGGCCTGAATTATGATTTCCGTCAAGGTCGATGATCAGAACCGGGATCTGCCCGATGACCACGCTGACAGGCGCGGTTGAAGTAAAGGCTCCGCCTGCCGACATGGTAATTACAAACTGTGCGGTATGACCCGTGGGTGTTGAAGGCAAGGCAGTTACCGTAAATGCGGCGCTGATGGTTTCATAACCCCCGATCGTGCCATAGCTGACGCTGTCGGTGTGTATGATAACATTGGGATCATCGGAGCTGAGCAGGCCATAAACGTCCGAAGCAGGCGCTGTTCCGGCATTGACGATGGAAAGGTTCATCTGGAAGGTTTCCCCCGGATCGGCTTTGCCATTGTTGTTGCCTTGAGTGTCGGTGAGGATATTCCCTGCAAAATTGAGTACGACAGAATGTGCAATCACATTGAAGTTCCCTGACCATTCATTTTCTCCGGCAACAACTGTGTAAGCGAATGGAATAGCATATCCGTCAGGGACATCGCTGCTTACGCTGAAAACAAATCCATCGGCAACAGCGGCAATCTGGCCTGCAGCGATCAGCGGATAAACTTCAAGTGTATCGGTAAGGGTAACATGCGGGTCAGTGCAGAAAATGGTTACAATCGCGTTTTCAACATCTTCGGTTCCGACATTTTTCAGCCCCAGGGCCATCGCTACCGATTCGTTGTAATCCAGCTGCTGGTTGTTATTTCCTGCGGCATCATTGATGCTGTAATTGTTATAAACAACATAGGGACCTTCCAGCGGGAGTACATCGATATCAGCAATATAGGGGATGTGATTAAAAGCGGTCACCGCCAGCTTTATGGTTCCCACATTGGTGAGGGTAGGTATGGAAATGTTGGCTGTTCCGCCATTAACTACAGCTGTACCCAGTATCTCTCCGTCAAGGGTGAGGCATGCCAGCGCCCCCTGGGTGTTACAGGTGATTGTGAATTGATTTGAACCGATAAAAGCAACCGGATTGTGATTTACACTCAGGTCCTGCGGTAAAGCAGTTCTGACCATCAGCGAAGGATCGCCGAAAATCAGCCAGGTGTCTGTTATTTCATAGCCAGCGGCGCCGTAGGCGTCATTCATTTTCATGCAACCGTTCATCGAAATTCCGCCGAAGGTACGCTTGATGTTGTCTTCGTAAGATTCCACCAGAATATCGACCATATCATCCTGTCCGTCCATGGGAGGATTCCAGCTCTGGTTGATGGTCGACATCAAAGCGGCGACCGCGCCGGTAGGACCGTTGGTATTGGAAGCCCTGAGCCAGGCTTCAGCAAAGCAGGTGTTGTTCAGAAAATCTCCGTTGACACAGGCCACAGACCAGATAAAAGGCCACATATTGTTGTTGTTGAGCCCGTTTACACCGCTGTTTGAGAAACCGGTCGTACTCCAGGATGTCTCGCTGCCATGCCCGACATAATTGATGATGCTGCGTCCGGCATTGACTTCACTTGATACATGTCCTGAATTCGGATTTCCCGGAAGGTCTTCGCCACCCTGGCTTCCGTCATAAAGTTCATCGATAGCAGTGTAGGTGTAACCCATCAGATCGGTACGGATATTGCGCATGTGCTGCCAGTCATACTCACCGTCATCGCCGGGCCCTTCGCTTGAAGCAATGCCGAAGCCTTTTGAAAACCAGTCGATGTTAACATCGGGATTTTGTTCATATGCAATGCTGCGGTTTACCTGGGTTTGAACCTGAGCTGAGTTTTCGGCTGAAAAGCGGCCCACGAAAATTTCAGGATAATGGTCGTTTCCGGCAAGGTAACCGTAAGCATGATCAGACGGGCCTCCGATGTTTCCGGTGGTTATTGTCGGAACCTGAGCGTGATCGCCAACAAGCAGGAGAAAAGTCAGCCCGTTGGCAGCGTAATAATCGGCAACAAAATTCCTGATGGCTGTGGAATTGGTTCCTATGGTTGAAACGTCCACAATTTCTGTCGGAATACCGATGGTCTGCTTCCAGTCGACAAATGCCTGCATATCAGCCATAAAAGGTCCGTGCGAAATAACCAGCATGTTTCCCTGCTCTTCAAGCGGGGTATACCTTGATCCATTGTTCGCGTTAAGAAAATGCCTTTCATAAATCCGCTGAAATTCATCCACTGTGGTTTCCGGCTGTGAACTGCGCTCCGGAATATTCAGGGTTGACAAGCCTGCCTGGTAAACTTCCACAGTGATCTGATAATAAACCCTCAGTGTTTTAGTTACAGGATTATAGCTGAACGGGTTGACAATAATGGTTTGTCCCCTGTGGTCACGCAGAATATACGGATCGCGGAGGCCGGCCATTTGTGCCGGATAAAACGCATCCTGCCCGTATGCCCTGCCATAGGTGTAAGGCACGGTTGCCGGGTCGATGTCCCTGGTAAAATTCCCTTTGGAAGGTGCAATTTCGATGAAGGGATAATCGATGTAGTTTGATGAAATCACCCTTACGTCCATGAGCGCCTGATCGGGGATAATCAATGAGGCGGTGAGTTTGGGCATGTCAGGCATTCCTTTTTCCAGCATGGGCGTGGCTCCATCCATATCCACAACAAAGGCATCTCCGCGGGGTGTGGTTACCGGAATCAGGTTAAACCCTGCCACCTCAAATTCAACCACTGAGGAGGCTGCATCGGAGGATAAAAGGTTGGTTCGGGCGGCAACCGGCTGATCTGAAGTAATGGTAACCCAGTTCTGCGCGGAGGCCATTCCGGTTAAAACCAGAAAAATAACTATGAAGAAGTTCGTTTTTAATCGCATAAAATTTCGTTTTTCAATTTTTATTCAGAGAATACAACTTTTCTGACAGTGGTTTTATCATTGGCCTGCAACTTCAGGAAATATATCCCGGGCTTAAGTCCGTAAGGATGGAATACAAGTGAATGATTTCCCTGGTTCAGGTTTCCTTCGGTAATGGTCTGCATTTCCTGTCCCAACAGGTTCAGCAGGCTGATGTTCGCCTGACCTGCTTTTGCAAGGCTGAAGCTGATGTTGAGCTGATTGCGGAAAGGAACGGGGTAAACGGTGAGTTCGCCGGTGGCTTCAGGAGATTCAACTCCCACCCCGGAGAAGTATACTTCCTCTGAAGGATCTGAAGAACAGCCATCCGCTGAGGTTACCACAACATAGTAGTAATCCGAAACCAACGGCTCATAAATCTGATAAACAGCGCCTTCAATTAAGCCCTGTGTGTTGTACCACTGATTACCTTCTGATGCGCTGGAGACAAGCTGGGTTGATTGCTGTTCAATAACGGGTGTCGCCGGAATATCAAAAACAGGCATTTGCAATGTATCGCTGGCTGCATAAAGCAGGTTTACAATATTCACGATAAAATCGGTGCTTTCTGAAAGAGTAGCCACCGGGTTAAATGTTCCGGGGTCTGAAAGGAGGTCGGCAGGCGACCAGTTGTATTGAACCTGGCCCGAAGCATTGGTTACGAATGCAAACAGATTGGCTTCTCCTGTGCCGCAGAAGGATTCGGGATAGGCAAATGCCTTGACAGTCAGATTTGTGCCCTGACCGCTTCCGTTGGATGAAGGGAAATTGATATCGTCGATAAAAACGGCATCCGACCCGCTTGTTGCGCTGCCGTCCTTGCTGTAAGTCCACTTGAAGGTATGCTGTCCGGGTGTTACCGGATAGGAAACGGTTCCCCATTGTTCGTTGCCCGACCATGAACCTTTTTCACTGTTGTCGATGTAAAATTTGAGGAAATCATATCCGCTTTCAGTGGATACCCTGCGGGCAAATGAGATTTCGTCATTGGACAAAACGTTCATGGTGATCTGCAAGGTTGTTGAAGCGTTATGTCCGATGGCTCCGGAGCGGGCAGCATAGGTACCGCCATTGACCGAGGATGTGGTAATGGTCCAGGGTAATGAACTGGTATTGTTCCATGGATATGCCGAAAAGTCACCGGTTTCAAAGTCTTCAATGATCAGACCCACTTTAGGATTGTAAACCTTTGATGAACTGTAAACCCCGGATGCATTGGCAAAATAGAAATCAACGGTGGTTCCGACCGGAATATCCGGGCTGACGGCCACCTGATAGACGGCATTTCTGGTGGTTTCACTTTCAATATCTCCGACCTCAAACTGAATCAGGTTGATATCCAGCCATTCACTTTCGGTAAACAGATGCGCTAATGCCTGTGGTGCGGCACAGTGGCCCTGGTTGGATACCGGGAAGGAGATCACTGCATTTTCTCCGGGATCCAGCCGCCTGTTCCCGTTTCCGGTGCCCTGCAGAAAATCGTCAATGATAAGATCGCCTGCAGCAAGCAGGGGCGCATTGAGTTTCGTTGTAAAGGAAGCAAGCCATGTTTCAACTCCGTCAGTGATGGTCAGTTCAAATACGGCGGGATGCTGATCGGGAAGCCACATACTGGTGGTAACCTCAAAAGCATACTCAAGGCTCACGATCTCGCCGGGCCCGATGTTAGGCCAGGTCTCGGAACCTTCCTTCACTTCCACATAAGGACTGCTGGTGGTAAGTGTAATCGTAAGATTTTCAGCTGCTGAATTCCCGACATTTTTCAATTCCAGGTTGAATCCAAATGATTCGTCATATTCCGGAAGTTGATTGTTATTGGCATTCTGGTCGTTAACCGACTGAGACTGAAGTAATACATAAGGCCCTTCGGGTGATGCTACCAGCACAGTTCCGAAATAGGGCTGTTTGTTCTGGGCAGTCACAATTACATCGGCATTGCCGGGTACTGAGATGGGGTCCAGCGCAACAACTGCAACACCGGTTTCATCGGCCAGGGCGCTTCCGTATAACACGCCGTCTTTCGAAATGGCGACATAAGCATATGGCTCGGCATTCACAGTGAATTCATCAGATTGTAATGGCATCAGCGCTTCATAGGTAACATTCATAGGTTCCGGAACCCCGAAGTAAACCATCAGGGAGGGGTCTCCCATAAGGCAATATATCTGCCAGTAATAGGTAATTTTGGACGAACCGGACTCGGTAACGGCAAGGTTGCCGGCGAAAAACATCTGTGACTGTGTGGTAAACCAATCTTCAAACGCTTCGCCATGATC